>JBJHCI010000246.1:0-4047 GCA_050485925.1 Maricaulaceae bacterium | reverse complement strand
TGCCCGCCCCGCTCTACGCGATCGTGACGCCGATTGAGATCATCTCCTTCCTGTCGCGTCCGATCTCGCTGTCCATCCGTCTGTTCGCCAACATGCTGGCCGGCCACATCCTTCTGAAGGTGTTTGCCGGCTTCATTGTCATGCTTGGCGCGGCGGGCGGCGCACTGGCCGCCGTCGGCATCCTGCCGTTCCTGATGGTGGTCGCCCTGACCGCGCTGGAATTTCTGGTTGCCTTCCTGCAGGCCTACGTGTTTGCCGTTCTGACCTGCATTTACCTGAACGACGCCCTGCATCCCGGGCATCACTGATCCATCCAACCCGTCATCCAACTACTTCACTATCAAGGAGCTACCTCAATGGAAGCGGAAGCCGCAAAATACATCGGTGCCGGTCTGGCCTGTCTTGGCATGCTGGGCGCCGCAGTCGGCGTGGGCAATATCTTCGGCTCGTTCCTGCAAGGCGCGATGCGTAACCCGGCTGCGGCCCAGGCCCAGTTCGGCAACCTGATCTTCGGCTTCGCCGTGACCGAAGCCATGGGCATCTTCTCGCTGCTGATCGCCCTGCTGCTTCTGTTCGCGGTCTAAGACCGTAGCGGACGCGGGGGATGGGGCATACCTCTCCCCCAACAGGCTTTACGCGCCCCTGCCCTTGATGGCGGGGCGCGTATCGGCGGTTAACAGGAGACCGGTGCGCGATGGCACAGCCCAGCCCGACAGGATATGAAGACGCCGCCAGCGGCGTGTTCCCCCCTTTCGATCCGACCTATTTCGCCTCCCAGCTTTTCTGGCTGGCGATCAGCTTTGCTGTTCTCTACATCCTGCTCTCGCGCTGGATCCTGCCGCGTATTGGCTCGACCATCGAAGAGCGCAAGGACCGCATTGCCGACGATCTCGATGCCGCTGCCAGCCTCAAGGCCCAGGCCGACGAGGCGTTAAAAACCTATGAGCGCTCGCTCGCCGACGCCCGCGCCAAGGCGCAGGCCGTGGCCGGTGAGGCGCGCGCCGAAGCCGAGCGTGAAGCGGCCGAAGAGACTGCCCGCATCGAGGCCGAGCTTGCCGGCAAACAGGACGAGGCAGAGGCGCGTATTGCCGAAGCTCGCGCCAAGGCGCTGGGCGAGGTGCGCAATGTGGCCGCTGATGTGGCCGCCAGCGTTGCCGAGCATCTGGCTGGTCTGAAAGGGAAGAAGGCCGATGCTGAGAAGGCCGTTGACGCGGTGAGGAGCTAGGACGCCATGAGCTATCTGCTTCAGGACACCTCCTTCTGGGCTTTTGTGGGTCTTGTGATCTTCTTCGCCATTTTGTGGCGTGCCGGCGTGCACAAGGCCGTCGCCAAGGGGCTCGACGGGCGCGCTGATGCGATCCGCACCGAGCTGGACGAAGCCCGCCGACTGCGTGAGGAAGCCCAGGAAATGCTGGCCAAGTTCGAGCGCCAGCAGCGCGAAGCGGCCAGCGAGGCCGAAGAGATCATCAAGAAGGCCAAGCAGGACGCCGAGTTCATCCGCGAAAGTGCGAAGACCGAACTGGCTGCCCGCATTGAGCGCCGCACGGTTCTGGCTGAGCAACGTATCGCTCAGGCCGAGGCACAGGCCGCCAAGGACGTGAAAGCGCTCGCGGCTGACCTTGCGGTCGAAGCGGCTGCCAAGCTGCTGAGCGAGAACCTTACCAAAACACAGCGCAACGCGCTGGTGAAGGAAGCGGCCGGCGAGCTGGCCAAACGCCTAAACTAGAGCTTACACGTTTTGTAGATACGAAAACGGGGCCCCTGCGGCCCCGTTTTTTCTTGATGCTCCACACATTCGCGCGTCGCTCCTCGCCCCTTCGAGACGCCGCCTGCGGCGGCTCCTCAGGATGAGGCGCGGCCCCACGCTTGGGGGCCGCCATACGGCCCGACCGAGAGGCCAAAGGCCGCCCGCGCCGATGCGCGGAACATCGCAATGTGGATGCGTTGCGGCACTAAAGACTGGCCTATCCCTTCGCCTCTTCGTCCTTCTCGCCGAATATCCGCTTCACACGCGCCCAGACGCGAGGATGGCGCTTCAGGAAACCGGTGATGAGATTGTGGGCCGTCCGTGAGGACGCGGCCAGCAGCACGGCAGAGAAGATGAAAAGCGGAATGCCCAGCGGAATGGGCAGGAAGAAGAGCGGGATCGACACTGCCATCAGGAACAGGCCGAGCGCCACGCCAATGGCGCGCAGAACGAGAAAGATCACGCCGCCAAAGCGCGTCCTGGAAAACTCGTTCATGGCTTCGTTCATGACCACTGTCCGTCCCCTTCGCGAACCCGGTTCGCGTTCGCTGACCTGCTTATGTGCGCCGCCCGCCCTCTCTTGCAAGGGCAAGAGCAGCAAAATCGTTCCCGATACGCATAATGCATAGCAGCGTGCCGCAAATGCGGCAGAACTGCGGATGACGCAAAAGTAATGCGCTATTCCGCCGCTTCCAGCGTATCCGCAGGCGGCGTCCAAACCAGTACCGGATTGCGCGCCGCCCGCGTCTCGTCCAGACGTTTGGTCGGGGCGTGAATCGGCGCCGAGGTAAAGCGCACAGTGTCACCAGCCTGTGCCGCTTTGGCGAGGCTTTCCAGCGTGTCACAGAAGCGGTCGAGGCCGGACTTGCTTTCGGTCTCGGTCGGCTCGACCAGCATGGCGCCATGCACGACCAGCGGGAAATACATGGTCATGGGGTGATAGCCCTCATCGATCATGGCTTTGGCAAAGTCGAGCGTGGTGACGCCGGTATCCTTCAGGAAGCGGTCGTCAAACAGCGCCTCGTGCATGCAGGTGCCGTCAAAGGCCGGCGTCATGATGTGTCTCAGGCGCGCCAGGATATAGTTGGCGTTCAGCACCGCATCCTCTGCGGCCTGTTTCAGCCCGTCCGCGCCGTGGCTCATCATGTAGGAGAGCGCGCGGGTGAACATGCCCATCTGGCCGTGGAAGGCGACCATGCGGCCAAAGGGCTGCCCTTCAGCCTCGTCCTCCTGCTCCACCATGCGCCAGCCTTCGCCGTCCCTGACAACGTAGGGCACCGGGGCGAACGGGGCGAGCGCTTCGGAGAACACGGTGGGGCCAGCGCCGGGACCACCGCCGCCATGCGGGGTGGAGAAGGTCTTGTGCAGATTGATGTGCATGGCGTCGATGCCGAGATCGCCGGGGCGCACACGGCCCACAATGGCGTTAAAGTTTGCGCCATCGCAGTAGAAATACCCGCCCGCCTGATGGATCAGGCG
This sequence comes from Maricaulaceae bacterium, assembly GCA_050485925.1. GTDB lineage: Bacteria > Pseudomonadota > Alphaproteobacteria > Caulobacterales > Maricaulaceae > Glycocaulis. The sequence continues at coordinate 821 of JBJHCI010000246.1, read as the reverse complement.
CGCGATCTCGACGATGTCCCGCTCGAACAGCCCGCACGTATTGGGGTTGGTGAGCATGATCGCGGCGACATCATCGCCGAGCTTCGCCTTGAAGGCGTCCATGTCGACACGGCCATCGGGGCCTGCGGGGATCTCGTCGCAATAGAAGCCGCACTGCACCGCCGTTGCCGGGTTGGTGCCGTGCGCGCTTTCCGGGACGAGCACGCGGCGGCGGCCGCTTTGCCCGCACGCATCCAGCGCCGCGCGGATCGCCATCATGCCGCACAGCTCGCCATGGGCGCCCGCCTTCGGGCTCATGGCGACGCAAGGCGTATTCGTCAGCGTCATCAGCCAGTGGGCGAGTTCGCCCATCAGCTCGAACGCGCCCTGCACGGTCGATTGCGGCTGCAGCGGGTGAATGTCGCCAAAGCCGGCCAAGCGCGCCATTTTCTCGTTGAGGCGCGGATTGTGCTTCATCGTGCACGAGCCGAGCGGATAGAGCCCGAGATCAATCGCGTAATTCTTGCGGCTCAGGCGCACATAATGACGCATGGCTTCCGGCTCGGTGAGGCCCGGAAGGCCGATCTCTTGCGTCCGCTCCAGCCCGCCAAGGCGGGTCTTGGTGCCTTTGGCGTGCGGGAAGTCAACGCCGGTAATGTCGGTGCGGCCGCGCTCAAAGATCAGCGGCTCGGCCTGATCGAGGCCGCGCGACCCGGAGAAGGTGTCGGCATAGCCGCCCTGCTCGATATTCGAGACCGGGCGGGAGGGGCGTCCTTGCGTGTTCATGGCCATGATTAGAGCACCTCTTTGAGGGCGGATGCGAACAGCGCGATATCGCTGTC
>JBJHCI010000245.1:0-4048 GCA_050485925.1 Maricaulaceae bacterium | reverse complement strand
CTCCAGAACAGCCCGACTGACGATGTTTTCAGAGGCGATCAGTTCGATCTGCTCCTGCTGGCGCGTTATCTCGCGGGCGATGGCACTGGCCACCTCCGGATCGCGGCTTGCCAGCGTCTCTGTGAAGAAGCCGTCGCGTGCAGCCTCATGTGATGCGTCCGGCATGCTCACCTCCCTCGTGCCAAGATTGCCGCCCCTCAAATACGCCCTGCCACGTCTGATCACAACCGCGCACATCGGCGCATCTCTGCGCACTGACGCGCGTGCAGCCGCGCTGGAAACACGCTATAATGGAGCGCCTCTTCAAAGGAACTCGTTCCGACTGTCAGCGAACGAAAAACCATTACTGTAATTGGAAGACACCATGTTCAGTGAATTACTTGTGCAACTATGCAACCCCGTTTAAAAAACTCGAGAGAATCATAACCTTCCCCCTCGAAACTCGAGCTTCAGGTATAATGCAATGAGCGAAGACAACACTCCCCAAATCGATCAGGAAGAAGTTCTGCGGATGACCACGGATATCGTGGCCTCATTCGTGTCGAACAATTCTGTTTCTGCTGATTCCATGCCGGAAATGATCCGTTCGGTTCATGCCGCCCTGCGCGAGCTGTCTGGCGCGGAGGCCAAGCCGGAAGCCAAGTCCAAGCCGGCCGTTCCAGTCTCCAAATCCGTGACGGACGATTACATCATCTGTCTGGAAGACGGCAAAAAGCTGAAAATGCTGAAGCGTTATCTGCGCTCACAATACGACATGTCGCCGGAAGACTATCGCCGCAAATGGGGCCTGCCCTCGGATTATCCGATGGTGGCGCCGGCCTATTCGCGCCGCCGGTCCGATTTCGCCAAGGAAATCGGCCTCGGCCGCGGCGGTCGCAAGGCCCGCAAGTAAGTCACGGCTCTTTACCGGCTAGACGACGACGCCCCGACCCCTCGGCCGGGGCGTTTTTTCTGTGCCATCGGCATTGAGACCCAGCCGCCGCGCGAGCTTTCTCAGCGCCACGCGTTCCAGATCGTGGCGCGCAACGCGCGCAGGTCCAAATACGATCACCTCGGTGCCCGTCGCCGCATCAATCGCGGCCAGGCGCACCGAATCGGCAAGCCCCTGATACTCGAAAAATATCTCCCGGCCCGGCAGTACGCCGCGCCCGGCCATCACGCCACCTTCGCGTTTGCGTACTTGGCGTAAACCGCCTGCAATGCCGTGATGAGCTGATCGAACATCTCATCGGTGTGCAGCGGCGTCGGCGTGAAGCGCATACGCTCGGTACCCTTGGGGACGGTCGGGTAGTTGATCGGCTGGACATAGATATTGTGTTCGTCCAGCAGCGCGTCGGTGATCCGCTTGCACAGCACCGGATCGCCCACATGGACCGGAACTATATGCGTCTCGGACTCCATTACCGGCAGTCCGGCCTCTTTCAGGCGGGCTTTCAATGTCGCGGCCCGTTCCTGATGGGCTTCGCGCAGCTGGCTGGCGCTTTTCAGATACTCCACGCTGGCACGCCCGCCTGCGGCCAGCACAGGGGCGAGCGAGGTGGTGAAAATGAATCCTGGCGCCCAGGAGCGGATGGCATCGCAGATCACCCCGTCAGCGGCGATATAGCCCCCCATCACACCATAGGCCTTGCCCAGCGTGCCCTCGATAATGTCGAACCGGTCCATCAAACCGTCGCGCTCGGCCACCCCGCCGCCGCGCAGGCCGTAAAGGCCTACCGCGTGGACCTCATCGAGATAGGTCATGGCATTATACTTGTCGGCGAGATCACAGACTGCCTTGAGCGGACCAATATCGCCGTCCATCGAATAGACGGACTCCAGCGCGATGAGCTTGGGCGCATCCAGCGGCGCGGCTTTGAGTAGCTCTTCAAGATGGGCGACATCATTGTGCTGCCAGATATGCTTTTCGCAGCCAGCCTGACGCACGCCCTCGATCATCGAGGCGTGGTTCAGCGCATCAGAGAAAATGATGAGACCGGGCAGAATCTTGCCGAGCGTCGCCAGCGTTGCCTGATTGGCGATATAGCCCGAGGTGAAGAGCAGCGCGGCTTCCTTCTGGTGAAGGTCAGCGAGCGAGCGCTCCAGTTCGACATGGTAATGCGTGGTGCCCGAGATATTGCGCGTACCGCCAGAGCCCGCGCCCACATCCTCGATCGCCTGCTTCATCGCGCCTGTCACGCACGCGCTCTGACCCATGCCGAGATAATCGTTCGAGCACCAGACCGTCACCTCGCGCGCACTGCCGTCGGCAGCGCGGTAGCGGGCCTTGGGAAACTCGCCCTTCTTGCGAAGCAGGTCGGCGAACACACGATAGCGTCCTTCCGCACGTACGCGGGCGACCGAAGCCTTGAACGCTGCCGTATAGTCCATAATGGTCTCCTGCCCGCCCGTGCGGCGCTATGTCCAGCCGACTCAAGGCGGGTATATGTCTTGTTTGTATATCTACCGGAAGGCTGACTGATTGTCGCGCCCTCTAGTTGAAACTGCTTCGCAACTACAAGGGCTTCGCTATTTCGCGTGGCCGTCGGCGATCATCCGTATAATGCCGGAAAAATCCTTGTCGGCCCCGTCCCCTTCGGTGAACGCGGTGTAGAGCGCTTCCGAATGAGCGCCCAGCGGCAGCTTCGCACCGACAGACCCGGCTGCCTCCATGGCAAGGCGCAGATCCTTCAGCATGAGCGGGGCGGCAAAGCCGGGTTTGTAGTCACGGTTTGACGGCGCGGCCGGTACCGGACCTGGTACAGGGCAATAGCTCGTCATAGACCAGCTCTGGCCAGACGCCTTCGACGAGATATCGAAGAATTTCTGCAGGTCGAGGCCCAGTTTTTCCGCCAGCACGAACGCCTCGCAGGTGCCAATCATGTGGATGGCGAGCAGCATGTTGTTACAGATCTTGGCTGCCTGGCCCGCCCCGGCCTCACCGGCATGGATGACCGCCTTGCCCATTTTCTCCAGATAGGGCGTCGCAGCCTTGAACGCCGCTTCCGGCCCGCCAACCATGAAGGTGAGCGTGCCGCCCTCTGCCGCCGCGACACCGCCTGATACCGGCGCGTCGACGAATTTCACACCCGCCTTGGCTGCGGCCTCACCGACGGCGCGGGCGGAATCCACGTCAATGGTGGAGCAGTCCATCAGCACGCAATCGGACTTCACCTGCGCCATAATGCCCTCGTCGCCTTCATAGACGGAACGGACATGCTTTGCGGCGGGCAGCATGGTGACCACGGCATCAGCGCCGGTGACAGCTTCAAGCACGCTGGCGGCAGGCTTTCCGCCCTTCGCGGCGAACGCGTTGACCACATCCTTGTTCAGATCAAATCCGCGGACCGAATGACCGGCCTTGACCAGGTTCACCGCCATGCCTGAGCCCATATTCCCCAGCCCGATAAAGGCGATCACAGCCATATTCCTATCCTCCAGATTATATTTTATTCAATGTGTTAGCCAAGAAAGCCCATCTCACGCTCCGCTTCGAGCGGGGCAAACATCGCCACCACGTCTTCGGGACGCATTTGCGGGTTCCATTTCGGCGCGTTGTCCTTGTCGACGATGACCGCGCGCACGCCTTCATAGAAGTCCGACCCTTCGGCCAGTAAGCGCATGGAGACGCGCAGATCCTGCGCCATCACATCGCGGAATTCCAGCCCCGCACCCCGGCGCAGCGCCTCCAGCGTCACCGCGCAGGAGGTGGGCGATTTCGAATTGAGGATGGAGAGCTGCTTCACCGACCAGCCATCGCCTGCCGCTTCCAGCCGGGCCTTCATCTCGGCCAGATCATCACCCGCAAAGGCCGCATCAATCAGCCCGCCAAGCAGCGCCAGATCAGACGGACCGGGATCGCCGGCATGGGCCTCAAGAATGTCTTCAACAGCCTCGCCATCGGCGTCGAGATCAGCGCTTTCGAACGCCGTCACCAACACTGCAAAACGCTCTGATGGCACATAGTGCGTCGCCACGCCCGCCGCGAGGCTGTCAGCAGCCTTCAGGCGCGCGCCCGTCAGGCCCATCCACATGCCGGTCTCGCCTTTCAGGCGCGGCAGGAAATAGG
>JBJHCI010000244.1:0-4058 GCA_050485925.1 Maricaulaceae bacterium | reverse complement strand
CGGCCATGGCGCGGAGGACTATGCCGCGTGGATGGCCAACAAGCAGTGGCATGATCCCAAAGAGCCGATCCCGCACACAGTTGGCCCCGACGGGGCGTATCTGGCGCATATCCCTCTCTTTGCCGGGCTGGAAATCGTGCGCACCGAAGGCAAGAAGGCGGGGCAGGAGGGCCCGGCCAACAAGGCCGTTGTCGATGCGCTGATTGAGGCGGGCAATCTCCTGGCGCGCGGGCGGCTGGAGCACTCCTATCCGCACTCCTGGCGGTCCAAGGCCCCGGTCATTTTCCGCAATACCGATCAGTGGTTCATCGCCATCGACAAGGATATCGGCGACGGCACTACGCTACGGCAACGCGCGCTCAAGGCCATTGACGATACCGAGTGGACGCCGAAAACGGCGCGCAACCGCATCCATGCCATGGTGTCGGACCGGCCGGACTGGCTGATCTCGCGCCAGCGCGCCTGGGGCGTGCCGCTGACCATCTTCGTCAACAAGGCGAGCGGCGAGATACTCAACGACGCAGGCGTCAATGCCCGCATCATCGCCGCGGTGGAGAAGGCCGGGGCCGATGCCTGGTTCGAGGCCGACGCGCAAGATCTGCTGGGCGACAAGTATGACGCGGCAGACTATGAGCAGATCACCGACATTCTCGATGTCTGGTTCGATTCAGGCTCCACCCATGCCTTCGCCCTGCGTGAGGGTGAATGGCCGGCGGATGTGTATCTGGAGGGTTCCGACCAGCATCGCGGCTGGTTCCAGTCCTCGCTGCTGGAAGCGTGCGGCACGCGCGGGCGCGCGCCCTACAAGGCGGTCGTGACACACGGATTCATCGTCGACGAGAAGGGCATGAAGATGTCCAAATCGCTCGGCAATGTGCTGGCGCCGAACGCCCTCGCCGAGAAGTATGGCGCGGACATATTCCGCCTCTGGGTGGCCAGCGTCGATTACAATTCCGATCCTGCTTTTGGCGAACGCATCCTGCAATCGGCGGTCGATGCCTATCGCAAGCTGAGGAACACGCTACGCTACCTCCTCGGTGCGTTGGATGGCTTTACCGATGCCGAGCGCGTGGATCCGGCGGACATGCCCGCGCTGGAGCGTTTCATGCTTCACCGCATGGCAGAGCTGGATGAAGCGGTCCATGCCGCCTATGCGGTCTATGACTTCAAGCGGGCCTGGTCGGCGCTGTTCAATTTCTGCGTCAACGATCTCTCCGCCTTCTACCTTGATATCCGCAAGGACAGCCTCTATTGCGACCGGTCGGACGCCAACCGGCGCAAGGCGGCGCGCACGGTGATGGCCGAGTTGCTTGATCGTCTGGCCCTGTGGATGGCGCCTTTGTTGCCCTTTACGATGGAAGAGACGTGGACCTCCCGCTATGGCGCGGATGCCCCGTCCGTCCATCTGCACACCTTCAAGGACACGCCGGATGGATGGCATCAGCCTGATCTTGCCGAGCGCTGGCGCACCATCCGCCGCCTGCGGCGCGGTGTAACGGCGGCGCTGGAGATCATGCGCCGGGACAAGGTGATCGGCTCCAGCCTCGAAGCTGCGCCGGAAGTCTTCGTCACCGATCCGGCCTACCGCGCCGCGCTGGAGACCGAAGCGCCGGGCGGGGTGGATGATTTCCTCGCAGAGCTGTGCATCACCTCGCAGGCGTCCCTCAAGGACGGCGACGGCCCCGCTGATGCGTTCCGCACCGAGGACGCCCCCGGTGTCGCGGTGGTGTTCAAACCCGCTCAGGGGCGCAAATGCGCGCGTTCCTGGCGTATCACGCCGGATGTAGGTTCGGATCCGCGCTATCCGGACCTGTCGGCCCGCGATGCGGACGCGGTGGCCTGGTATGATGCGCGTAAGGGTGAGGCCGCATGAGCCTGATCACCCGCTACATCCCGTCCGCGCGCCTGGCGGCCATGGGCACCGGCCTTGCCTTGCTGGTCATCGTGCTCGATCAGGTCAGCAAGCTGTGGGTGCTCAACGGGCTCGGCTTCATGGAGGCGGGGCCTGGCGCGCGTATCGAAGTGCTCGATCCCTGGTTCAATCTCACCATGGTGTGGAATCGCGGCGTGAGCTTCGGGCTCTTCGCCGCAGAAAGCCAGTGGACACGCCTGCTTCTGATCGGGTTCTCGCTGGCGATTGCCAGCGTGATCGCCGTCTGGCTGACACGTGCGGAGCGCCCGCTGCAGGCGCTTGCTTTCGGGCTGATCATTGGCGGGGCCATCGGCAATGTCATTGATCGTATTGCCTACGGCGCGGTCGCTGATTTCCTGGACTTTTCGGGCCTCTGGTTTCCCTATGTCTTCAACGTGGCCGACGCGGCTATCTCGGTCGGCGTGGCCGGCCTTATTCTCGACCTGCTTTTGAGCGAGAGTGGCAAGAAGCGCGAAACGCCGTCAGATTAAACCCGTGTCACGGGTGCCGCTAAGGGTGGCGCGACAGCGTTTACCTCTGTTAGAACATCGCAAAGCATTCGTTTCAGGAGCCTAGAGCCTCATGCGCATCCATAGCCTTGTGACCGTGGCCGCCATTGCGCTGTTCACCACCAGCGCCTGCACCTCTGGTGTGCGTCAGGCCCTTGGCGCGGAGAAAACCACGCCGGACGAGTTCCGTGTGGTCACTATCGCGCCACTGACCGTGCCGCCGGAGTTTTCTCTGCGTCCGCCCGCACCCGGCCAGCTGCGCCCGGAAGACATTTTTCCCGATCAGTCCGCGCGCCGCGCCCTGTTCGGTGAGTTCAGCGCGGAGAATGCCAGCCGCGGCGAGATCCTGCTGGCTGCTCGTGCCGGCGGCGCAGACGCTAATCCGAATGTGCGTGCCCTGATTGATGGCGAAACCGCTGCTGTGGTCCGCAAGAACGAGAACTTCGCCGACCGGCTTCTGTTCTGGCGCTCCGATGCGGTTATCCCGTCTGCGGATCGCGATGAGCCGATTGATCCCGAGGACGAACGCCGGCGCATCCGTGAAGTGACGGGCGGTGGCGAGGTGATCATCGTGCAGCCCCGTCGTTCGGGCCGGAAGCTCCCGGGCCTTTAAGTCGAGCCGAAACACCACTCCAAGCGTGCCTGAGAGACCTTTGGGCTTGCTCAGGCCGCTTTCTTGGCGTGTTCGCGCACGAATATGCCGAAGGCTTCTGCCATTTTCTTCATGCCCCCTGCCCAGTCACGATAGCGCGCGCCGGAGAAGGTGCGGCTGCCCGGATACCAGAGCATCTCGTCCTGGCCGAGCATGGTCCAGGCAACCGAGATGGGCCTGATGAACCAGACCTGTCCGCCCACCGCCGCCGTCAGGTTGGTGGTCGCGTTCATAGGGCCCATGACCAGATCACACGCCTTGCCGAGCGCGGCCACGCCGTCAAGATCGTCTTTGAGGTCAATGCCATGTGGCTGGTGGATTTTCACCCCGAAGCGAGATTCTGCCTCGGCCAGTTCGTCCTCAACCGCGCCATACTGGAGATTGATGAAGACCGCGCCGGGAGTCTTCAGCACCGGTTTCCACATTTCGAACGGGGCGAAATGTTTCGAACGCGAGGCATCCATCTTCAACGATTTCCACAGCACACCGACTTTCGGGCCGGGGCCGAGCGCGGCCAGTTGCTGGCGAAAGGCCTCGACGCGTTCAGCATCAGCGGTAAGGAAGCCTGGCTCTGCCGGGAAGGTATCGATGGAGGAGCGGAAGGCCCGGCTCAGATTGCCGATCGGGGTCCAAAGTTCGGCCTTGCCGTCCTTGAACAGATCAGGCGCGTGACGATGCTGGCGGCCCTCGCGTTCGACGGTGTAGTGCCGCTCCACCATTGCCTGCGGGAAGGATCGCGCAAAAAGCGGGACGAGGCGCTTCTCGCAGGCAAGACGCACCTCGCCTGTCTCACCTACCGCCCTGATGGCGTCGGCCAGCGTGTTGGCGAACAACACCTCGTCACCAATCCCCTGTTCGCCGATGACGGCCAGGACCTTGCCCTTAAGCTCTGCCGGGTCGGCCCCGTCCCAGGGCGGGGAGGGGATGAGGAAATTGGTGGCGAAGCTGTAGTGCATGTTCAGCCGCCAGCGATACATGTCCCAGC
>JBJHCI010000243.1:0-4084 GCA_050485925.1 Maricaulaceae bacterium | reverse complement strand
GTCACGGATCATGCCCCGGTCCACCACCGCCGTCTCGAACCGTGCAGGCGGCCCCTCCGGCGCAGACGCAAACCACTCACCCTCCCCGCAGGCAGAGAGGGTGAGGGCAAGGCTGGCTATCAGCAGGCCCACCACAGGGCGGGCGGCATGATGCATCGTCAGAATTCCTGCGCCGTTCTCACCAGTTCGCCAGCGGCACTTACAGAGCGCACCCACCAGCCGGTCTGATGCGATATGGAGACCGTGCGTTGCTCTTCGGGGCTCTCGACCCGGTAAACGCTGACCGACTCGTCGCCAAAGGTCTCGCACCCCTCAAACCGCACTGTGACCTCCTGAACATTACCCGCAAAATCCTGATTGAAGCGCACCTCTTCACCCGCCTCCATCGAAGCAAGACGCTCAAGGTCCCGTTGACTGACGCGCTGCTCGCGGGCGCTGCCACCCTGAACAGGGCTAATGCTCAGTATCACCACCCCTCCCATCGCCGAACCGATTCGACGGCCGGGTACGGGATCCTCATTTGGTGGAATAATATACTGTGTCGAATCGACCCTGAAGCGCCGTGATTGATCAATTCGTTCCCCGATCCCTAACGATGGTCCGGAGCGTTCCAACCTAGAGTAAACAGCCGAGGCACCAACTCTGGGCTCTGGCAAATCAGCATAACTGGGGCACGATACAGCCAAGATGAATGAGGCCACTGAGTGCATGTTCAGCTCTCCTATATGCCATCCGGGAAAATGCTATCCGGGAAGAATTTCCCGGATAGCATTACAAAACGTCAAATCCCGTCGCCTACACCGGGCAACGTACAATCACTCCAGCAATCCATGTAACAAATATCCATACAGTTCTGCCAACCAGCAGGATCACCCTCGAAAAGATAGTCAGGCATACAAGTGGTATAGCTACAATCGCTGCACGGCACTTGAAGTGCAAACGCGCTCGCCGCCGATACCATCACGGCACCGATCACAATCATCATGAAACGCTTCATTTTCAGCCTCCACTTTTTGGATTCAACCCCGAGCGAATTTGCTCGCACAGAGTGTATCCGCAGGGGGGATGATGCAACCCAAAAGCGACTGCCCAGACGCGAATTTTTTATGTCGGGACAAGAGATGTGCCGGTCAGGACTGTGCAGGCAGCAGGGCGCGCACGGCTTGCTCAGCGCCCGCCAGAGCCCGCGCGTCCGCCGAACGCAGTACGACTGCCACGCCGCGCGACAGCCCGCCGCCTGCCAGCTCCTCAAACCACGGGTAGGAGCCGATGGAGACGGTGGGGAAGTCCTTTGCGGCCTGACCCAGAATTTCGGCGATATCGCCCTCACGCACGCCTTCAAGGCGGATACTGGCCGATCGGGTGACCGCCCCGCCCGTTAGCCGCCCCGCGATGTCTTCAAGCATGCCGCGCGCGATCTTGGGTACGCCGGCGAGCACGAACACATTGCCGATCTGGAAGCCTGGCGCGCCGGTGACCGGATTGGCGATCAGTTCCGCGCCATCGGGGATGCGCGCCATGCGCAGGCGTGCGGGCGTCAGCTCGACGCCGGAAGCGGCATAGCGCTCCTCGAGAATGGCACGCGCATCCTCGCGTACATCAATGGAACGGTCGAAAGCGGCCGCTATCGCATCGGCGGTGATGTCGTCATGGGTTGGACCGATACCACCCGTGGTGAAGACATAGTCCCAGCGTGCCGAAAGCGCCCTGACCGCATCCATGATCGCATCCCTGTCATCGCTGACCACGCGTGCTTCGCCCAGCGTAATGCCGAGCGGAGCGAGAAAGTGCGCGATCTGTGCGATATTCACATCCTGCGTGCGGCCGGAAAGAATCTCGTCACCAATCACCAGCACAGCGGCTTTGACGGCTCGTTCACCCATTGGCGCGATCCTCAGGTTTTCGGATTGACGGCAGATGACAGCGTGACATATCGCGGTCAGAACCGCTTCGCCAGACATCGATATCAACGGAGCCTGCTTTCATGCCCATCCCGCCCACGGATCCCGGCTGGGACCTGCCCTACCCGTTCGTGCGGAACCGGCGCGTCGACGAGCGCGAGATCGATGATTTCGGGCACGCCAACAATTCCGCCTATCTGCGCTGGGCCGATGAGACGGCCTGGACGCACTGGGAGGCAGATGGGCTGAGCCGTCAGGGTTGCCGCGATCAGGACCGGGGCATGGCCGTGATCCGTACGCTGGCGGAGTATTCCGGCCATTGCCGCGCGGGCGACATGCTCTCCTGCGCGGTGTGGATTGCCCTCAGCGACGGGCGGTTGCGGGCCGAGCGCTGGTACCAGTTCCGGCGCAGTGATACCGGCGAAACCGTGTTCAGGGCGCGCACCTGGCTGGTCTGTTTCCAACTCTCCACCGGAAAGCCCATGCGCATGACGGCAGATTTCGCGCGCCACTATGCCCGGCCCGACCCGGCCCTGTCCGACGCGGTGCGCGCCGCGCACGCCAAAGCGTCGCTCTGGACGCTGGACGAATAGCGCCGGCGACAACATTAATATTCCGCGAGCTTGTGCGCGTGGCGATTGAGCGTGATCGGTCGGTTCGTATAGTGCAGGCCCAATGAGGCGCGGACGGTCGCGCCATGCGGGGAGAATTATCACATGCGCCGATTTACCCTTTTTGCGGCCAGCGCCGCGCTTGTCCTGTCAGCCTGCGCCACAAGCAGCAATAACACTGATTTCAACACGGCCAGCCGCGATAGTGCGCCCATCATCACCGCCGGGGCCATTGAGGCTCATATCCGCTTCCTCGCCGACGACCTTTTGGAGGGGCGCGATACGGGCGAGCGTGGCTATGACATCGCGGCGCGCTATATGGAAAGCCATTTCCGCCTTCTCGGGCTGGAGCCCGGCGCCGCCGATGGCGGCTATCACGAGCCGGTGCCCCTTCAGAACATGGCCGCCAATACCGGACGCGCCCGGCTTGCGGTGAACGGAGAAGAGCTGCGCCACGGCAGTGATTTCATTATTTCGCCCCATGCGATCCACGATGAAAGCGCGATCAGCGGCCAGCCCGTTTTCGCCGGTTATGGCATTTCCGCGCCAGCGCTCGGCTTTGACGATTACGAGGGCCTTGACGTTGAGGGGCGCATCGTTGTGATCCTCGCCGGAGCACCCGGCGGCCTGCCCAGCGATGTGGCGGCCCATCTTGCCTCAAACCGCACCAAGGCGGCCATGGCGGCCGAGCGTGGCGCAGCGGGCGCCATCATGATCATGGCCGATGGCCTGACCCGCTTCCCGTTCTCGCGCATGGCCGCGATGGCCGCCAATCCTCGCCCGTCCATGACGACGCCCGCAGCCTCCAGCCCGGAATCTCTGCGGGTCAGCGCGGTTATCGGCACCGACACCGCAACGCGCCTGTTCGAGGGTGCCGCGCAGGATTTCGACAGTATCGTCGAAGCGGCACGCGCTGGAGAGCGTCTGCCCCGCTTCGACCTTCCCGCAATGATCGAGATGGCGCAGGCCACGACCCGAGAGCCTGTCATCAGCGCAAACGTGGTCGGCATCCTGCCGGGGTCCGATCCGGCGCTCGCCCATGAAAGCGTGGTGGTCACCGCGCATCTTGACCATATCGGCATCTGCCAGCCCATGGCGGACGACCCAATCTGCAACGGTGCGCTGGATAATGCATCCGGTACCGCCGCCATGTTGGAATCAGCGCGCGTACTGGTTTCGGGCCCGCGCCCGGCCCGTACGGTCGTGTTCATTGCCCTGACAGCGGAAGAAAAGGGCCTGCTTGGCTCGGCTCACATTGCGGCCCACCCGACACCGGCTATGGGCGAGATGGTGGCCAATATCAATCTGGACATGCCGGTCATGCTCTATGAGTTCAACGACGTGATCGCATTTGGAGCGGAGCACTCCAGCCTCGGTCCGCTTACCGAAACGGCGGTGGCGCGCGCAGGTGTCTCGCTTTCCCCCGATCCCATCCCGGAGCAATCACTCTTCGTGCGCTCTGATCATTATAATTTCGTGCGCGCGGGCGTGCCCTCCATCTTCCTGATGACGGGCTTTTCCAGTCCCGACCCGGAGGACGATGAGGGCCAGGCTTTCCTCCGTTTCCTCGGG
>JBJHCI010000242.1:0-4095 GCA_050485925.1 Maricaulaceae bacterium | reverse complement strand
CCAGTCGGCCTCGGTCAGCGTGTCGCCAGTGAGGTATTGGCGGCCATCAGCCAGAATGCCTTCCAGCCAATCGAGGCTGGCAAAGAGCTCTGTCACCGCCTCCTCATAGGCCTTTTGCGAGGTCGCAAAGCCGGACTTGTAGACCCCGTTATTCACCGTGTCATAGATGCGGGTGTTCAGTGCCTCGATCTCCTCGCGCAAAGCTTGCGGATAGTAGTCGCCGGGCTTTGCGCCCACGCCATCAAAGGCGGAATTGAACATGCGGATAATGTCCGCGCTCTCGTTGGAAACGATGGTGCCGGTCTTCCTGTCCCAGAGCACGGGCACGGTCACGCGGCCTGAATATTCCGGCTCGGCGGCCGTATAGACCTGATGCATGAAGTCGGCCTGATTTATCGGGTCAGCGATCACTCCCGGGCCTTCCTTGAAGGTCCAGCCATTCTCCTTCATCAGCCAGTGCACGACCGAGAGCGAGATCATCTCTTCCAGCCCTTTAAGGCGGCGGAAGATCAGCGTGCGGTGCGCCCAGGGGCAGGCGAACGAGACATAGAGATGGTAGCGGCCGGGTTCAGCCTTGAACCCGCCCTTGCCGGTGGGGCCGGGCTCGCCATCAGCGGTCACCCAGTTGCGGAACACGCTGTCCCAGCGCTCGAACTTTCCGCCCGTGCTTTCGGTGTCATACCATTCGTCTTTCCAGACGCCATCAACGAGCCGGCCCATGGTCGGCCTCCTTCATTTTTCTGCTTCTCGGGTCTTTGCGTGGCAGCCGATCAGAACCGGCCCATCTGATAGTCCAGCATGGCCTGGCGCACCTCGCCTTCGGTGTTCATCACGAACGGCCCGCCCCAGGCGATCGGTTCCCGGATGGGGTAGCCCGCTGCCAGAATGGCGCGTGCACCTTCCGGACCTGCCTCGATGCGCACCGTGTCTCCGGGACCAAACACGCCGAGATGCGCTTCAGGCAGTGCGATGCCGGAGACGCTCACAGATCCGGTATGGATGGCAAGGATGGTGGTCTTCTCTGCCGGAATCACCTCTTCGAACACAGCCTCCGGCTCCATCACCAGTTCGGCATAGAAGGGTTCCACCGTGACGCCTTTCACCGGGCCTTCAACGCCGGTGGAGGTGCGGCCCGCGACGATTCTGGCCGTCACGCCGGGGCGTTTGTCGGCAGGTACCTCGGCCGCATCATATTCCTGATAGCTTGCAGGCTTCATCTTCTCGGCGGCCGGCAGGTTGATCCAGAGCTGGAACCCGCTCATCAGACCGTCTTCCTGCTCAGGCATCTCCGAATGGATGATGCCGCCAGCGGCCGTCATCCACTGCACGCCGCCCGGCTCGATCACGCCTTCATGGCCCTTATTGTCCTTGTGGCGCATGCGGCCTGCGACCATGTAGGTCACGGTCTCAAACCCCCGGTGCGGATGCTCGGGAAAGCCAGCGATATAGTCGTCCGGATTGTCGGAGTGGAACTTGTCCAGCATCAGGAACGGGTCGAGCACGCGCAGCTCCGGGGTGCCCAGGAGCCGGGTCATCTTCACCCCTGCCCCGTCCGAGGCGGCCATGCCACGTGTCACTTTTACTAGCGGGCGATATATGCCTGCCATGATTCAGCCTCCTTGCGGTGCTTCTCACCGCTCCTGACATGGCGGCTGGGCGCGCACCTGTCGAGGCTTGGCGAGGCAGAGTTCTCTTTCCTCGCGGGAAGCAATCAAATCGGGCCGACGATGGCGCGGGAGCGATGGACGCCGCCCCTATGGCAGGCTAAGGCAGGTTTGAAATGCCATCTGGAAAGGCTTTGAAGGGCTGATGAGCGAGAGTTTCACGCTGGGTTGGGAGGAATGGGCCTCGTTTCCGGGGCTCGGCATTCCTGCCATCAAGGCCAAAGTGGATACCGGTGCGCGCACCTCTGCGCTGCACGCCATTTCCGTCGAGCCGTTCGGCCCGGACAGCAAGCCGCAAGTGCGCTTCGTCATCCACCCGATCCCTTCCGAGCCCGAGGTGGAGATCGTGTGCGCGGCACCGGCCGTGGACCGGCGCGAGGTGACCTCCTCCAATGGCGAGTCCGAGCTGCGCTGGGTGATCGAGGCGATGGTGAAAGTGGGGGCCCGCGAATGGCCCATCGAGCTGACCCTGACCAACCGGGAGAGCATGAATTACCGCATGCTGCTGGGCCGCACCGCGATCCGCGACGGCATCGTGGTCAATCCGGCCGTGTCTTATGTGCAGGGCAGGATCGGCTACAAGGTCTATGCCGATTTCCCGCGTCAGAAACCGGTAAAGCGCCCCTTGCGCATCGCGGTCCTGACGCGCGAACCGGCCAATTACTCCTCCCGCCGGCTGAAAGAGGCCGCCGAGGCACGCGGCCATGTCGCCGAGATGATCAATACCGCGCGCTGCTCGATGGGCATCAACACACTTTCGCCCGCAATCTATTATGACGGCCGCCGCCTGCCGCGCTATGACGCCGTGATCCCGCGCATCGGCGCCTCGATGACCAATTACGGCATGGCCGTGATCCGTCAGTTCGCCATGACGGGCGCCTACATCCTCAATCCGGCTGCCGCCATCGGGGCAAGCCGCGACAAGCTCTATGCCCACCAATTGCTCGCCCGCGCCGGGATCGGCATGCCCTCCACCGCATTTGCCCACTCGCCGAAAGACACCCGGACACTGATCGAGCTGGTGGGTGGCGCGCCGCTGGTCGTGAAGCTGCTGGAGAGCACGCAAGGCCGGGGCGTTGTGCTAGCCGACACAAAAAAGGCCGCCGAGAGCGTGATCGATGCCTTCCGGGGTCTCGATGCCAACTTCATCGTGCAGGAGTTCGTGAAAGAGGCAGGCGGTGCGGATATTCGCTGCTTCGTCGTGGGCGGCAAGGTGGTTGCCTCGATGAAGCGTCAGGCCAAGGCCGACGAGTTCCGCTCCAACCTGCACCGGGGCGGCACCGCTGAGGCGGTAAAGATCAGCCCGGACGAGCGCTCGGCCGCCGTACGCGCAGCCAAGGCCATGGGATTGTCGGTGGCCGGTGTGGACCTGCTGCGCTCTGACTCGGGCCCGAAAATCCTCGAGGTCAATTCCTCACCCGGCCTGGAGGGGATAGAGCGCACCAGCGGCAAGGATGTAGCCGGGCTCATTATCGAGCATCTGGAAGGCCAGGTACGTACCGTCAGCCTGCCACGTCCCTCGCGCCGGAAAAGCGCGCTGAAAGCCGCCGATGCCCCGGAACTGACCGAAATCGCGGCCATCAAGGCCAGCGGCGAAGCAGCCGGGGAATAAATAAAGGCCCGCGCCAGGGAAGGAGCGCGGGCCTTGAAATGCCGAACCGGGAGGGTTTAGTTCGGCAGGATAACCGCGTCGATCACATGGATCACGCCGTTGGAGGTCTCGATGTCGGCGGTGATGACGTTGGCACCGTCAACCGTTACCGAGCCGTCTTCGCCCACGACAATGGACACTTCCGATCCTTGCAGCGTCGCAAGATTATACGTGCCTGCGTCAATGTCGGACGTGTAGCTGCCCGCCACCACGTGGTAGGTCAGCACAGCCTGCAGCTGAGCCAGGTTCTCCGGCTCCAGCAGAGCCTCCACAGTCCCGGCGGGAAGTGCCGCAAAGGCCTCATCGGTCGGCGCGAACACGGTGAACGGACCTTCGCCTTTGAGCGCATCAACGAGACCTGCAGCCTCCACGGCAGCCACCAGCGTGTTGAAGTCGTCAGCCGCTACCGCGGTATCGACGATATCGGCCGGAGCGCGGTGATGGTCAGCTAGGACAGGAGCAGCCAGAAGAGCGGCAGCAGCAATAGTTGAGGAAATCAGGGCAGTCAGACGCATCGGTTTCTTCTCCGTATACCTGCTGTTACCCGACCGGGCCGAAAGGCCGGGGCCGGCAATACCGGTTGGTATTCGCGAGTGTCTACGCGTCTCCAGACCACGCGGATCATGCTTGGCTGAGGAAAACTGCACCGCGCGCAGTGAGCTGCCCGTGAGATCGGTGCCGAAGCGTACCGGACTGATGGGTAATAGTGGTGGGCCCGGAGGGACTCGAACCCCCAACCAAGCGGTTATGAGCCGCCGGCTCTGACCAATTGAGCTACAG
>JBJHCI010000241.1:0-4105 GCA_050485925.1 Maricaulaceae bacterium | reverse complement strand
CTCTGTGGTGGGGTCAGATGCCCTGGTGCATCGGCGACGAGACCGCGATCGAGCACGCCGCGCTTCACTACCGGCATCGGCGCTACGGCTACCTGAGCCTGGTACGCGTATGGCTGCACCAGTTCCTGCGCATACGGCGAAGGACGATCGGCCTGGTGTGCTCCACGTTCGTGGCGCGCCTCTGGGAGGACGCCGGCTACCGGTGGCGCACGACACCCACACCGGGGGCGTTCATGGCGGCCTGCCGCTCTCTTCGCCGCGTCACTCACCCCACAGCCACACCGGAGGGAACCTGATGTCCGAACAGATCATGCGCGCCTTGGGCCGAATCGAAGGTGAGCTTCAGGGGATCAAGAGCCTACAAAGCCAGCAGCATGTAACCCTAAGTCGTGTGGATCAGCGACTGGGCGACATGGAGATCAAGACCGCGAAGCACGGCGCAGTCTACGGATCCACGGCGGCTGTTGGCGTGATGCTGATCATCGAGGGGATCAAGAACTTCGGACGATCCCAAGGGAGCTGATGTGGCGCATAGCCAGGAGACCAGGCAGGCCGTTCGCCGGGCTTATGTCGTCGAGCGCCTCGCGCTGGAGCAGGCAGCCAAGCGAAACGGCGTCAGCTATCACACCGCACGCGCATGGAAGAAGAAAGCGCGAGAGGACGGTGACGACTGGGATCGTGCCCGGGCGGCCACACGCATGGCGCAGGGTGGCCTGGGAGATCTCACGGCACAGCTGCTCGAAGACTTCGCAATTCTCTTCCAGCGAACGGTCGAGGAGGTTCAGTCAGGGCAGTATTCCGCGCTGCAGAAGGCCGAGGCCATCTCCCGTTTGTCCGACGCCTACACCAAGACCGTGAAGGCGGCCGGCGGCGGGGATCCGCGCATCGCCAGGTTATCTGTGGCCCTGGAGGTGCTGGAGCGATTGGCGGGGTTCGTGCAGGCGCAGTTCCCGGAGCATGCGGGCGCGCTGATGGCGGTCCTGGAGCCGTTCGGGCAGGAGCTGGCCGCAGCCTATGGCTAAGCTGTCCACGCGTCAGTTCCTGGATTCCCTGGGCGAGCTGGCCGCCGAGTTTCGGCGCGTCATCGAGGCGCGGGTTACCGGCTTCGATCCTGATCCTGCTGCCTCACGCACGCGTCGCGAGCGGGCACACCGCGATTTCGAGTTCTTTGCCCGCACCTACTTCCCGCATTACATCGTCCATCCGAACAGCAGGCTGCACGACTACCTGTATCGCCGGCTGCCGGAGATCGCCGACTCCTCGCGCGGCGAGACCGATGCCATTGCTGCCCCGCGCGGTGAGGCGAAGTCCACGATCACCTCCCAGATCTACGTGATCTGGTGTGTGGTCACCGGGCGCAAGTGGTACCCGATCATCGGCATGGACGCCTTTGACCAGGCGGCCATCATGCTGGAGGCGATCAAGGCCGAGCTGGAGGCCAACCCGCGGCTGAAGATGGATTTCCCGGAGGCGACAGGTCAGGGCCGCGTCTGGCGGGCTGGTGTCATTGTCACCCGCAACAATCGAAAGATCGAGGCGGTGGGATCGGGCAAACGGATCCGAGGTCGGCGCCACGGGCCGCATCGCCCGGACCTGTTCGTGGGCGACGACCTGGAGAACGATGAAAACGTGCGCACGCCAGAGCAGCGGGACAAGCTGCATGGATGGCTGAACAAGGCTGTGCTGAAGCTCGGCGCGGCCGGCGCCAAGTTCGATGTGATCGTGATCGGCACCATCCTGCACTACGACTCGGTGCTGGCACGCCTGCTGAAGAATCCACTCTGGCGCGGGAGCAAGTTCAAGGCGGTGATCCGTTGGCCGGATCGAATGGATCTGTGGGACCGCTGGGAAGAGCTGCTGCTGAACCAGGGCAAGGAGGCCGCGGAGACTTTCTATCGCATGCACCAGATGGACATGGAAACCGGGGCAGAGGTGAGCTGGCCGGACGGGCGGTCGTTGTACGACCTGATGGTCATCCGCGCACGCGATGGGCATGCCGCCTTCGACAGCGAGCTTCAGAACGATCCGCTCTCCGATGACGAGGCACCGTTCGCGAAGGTCATCGCCTTCTGGGTCAACCGACTGGCAGAGTGGGTGTTCTACGGGTCCTGCGATCCGTCCCTGGGAAAGGCCGGCGCATCCCGCGATCCGTCGGCAATCCTGGTGGGCGGCTTCAACCTGGAAACCGGGGTGCTGGATGTGGTGGAGGCCAGCATTCGAAAACGCGTCCCGGACCGGATCATCGAGGACATCATCGGTTACCAGGCCGACTATCGGGCTGTGCTGTGGGTCATCGAGAATGTGCAGTTTCAGGAGTTCATGCGCCAGGAGCTGGTCAAGCGATCAGCGGCTCGCGGGATCCCTGTGCCCGCCCGCGGCGTCACGCCGCTCGCGGACAAAGTGCTTCGGATCGAAAGCCTGCAGCCACATATGGCCAATGGGTTGATCCGACTACACGCATCGCAATCCACGCTGATCGACCAGCTGCGCCACTTCCCCAAGGCGGACCACGACGACGGGCCGGATGCGTTGCATATGCTCTGGACCGCGGTCATGAGCCGCGCCGGTGGCAGGCCGAACATTGTCACCCGGCGCCGGACAGGCGCCACCAGCATGGCGGGTTACTGATATGGACACTACGGATCTCAAGAAGGTCAGCAGGCCGACTCTGGCCAGGGAGATCGCAACCCGCACCACGGATCCGAACTTGTTATCGGGGCTGTCGTATCTGCCCAATCCTGACCCGATCCTGCGCAAGCTCGGCCGCACGCAAGAGGTCTATGACGGCATTGCCGCTGACGCGCACGTGTTGGGCGAACTGCGTTCGGTGCGCTCCGCACTGCTCGGCTTTGAGTGGCGGCTGGAATCCGGTGGCGATTCGCCTGCCGACGCCCGAGCCCTGGAGCTGTGCGAGCAGGTCATGGAGCGCAGGCCCGCACCGGGTCTGCGGTGGCCGGACACCATCTGGTCAATGACCGATGCTGTGTTCCGGGGTCACGCCGTGCACGAAGTGGTGTGGCAGCGCCAGGACCGATTCCTGGTGCCCGCTGCAATCGTTGACCGCCCGCAGCGGCGCTTCGTCTTTTCCACAGAGAACAAGCTTCGCCTGCTGACCCGGCAGCATCCGGTCGACGGCGAAGAGCTGGGGCCATACAAGTGGTTGCTCACACGTCACATGGCCAGCCATGACAATCCCTACGGCGTAGCGCTCTTCTCATCCTGCTTCTGGCCTTACACCTTCAAGCACTCCGGCTACCGATTCTTCGTGAAATTCTGCGAGAAGTACGGCCTACCGTGGGCAGTGGGCAAATACCCACAGGGCACCCCGCAGTCAGAGCAGAACGCAATCGCCGACGCCCTGGCGCAGATGATCGAAGATGCGGTGGCCGCGTTCCCCGACAGCGGAGCGGTCGAGCTCATTGAGGCGCGCCACGCCGGCGAGCCGGTCCAGGAGCGTCTGATCAATCTGTGCAATCGGGAGATGTCCAAGGCACTCACCTCGCAGACGCTGGCGACCGAGATCCAGGGCGAAGGCTCCCGTGCAGCCAGCGAGACCCATCGATCCCGCGAGGTCGCGGTCAATGAGTCGGATCGCAGTCTGATCGCCGACACCATGAACGAACTGCTGAGCTGGGTCACGGAGCTGAACATCCCCGGGGCACAGCCGCCCACGTTTGAGTTCTATGAAGAGGCCGAGGCCCGTGAGGAGTGGGTGGCCGTCCTCGAGAAGGCGCGGCGCTTCGTCGCCGTGCCGAAGTGGTTCGCTCACGAACGGCTCCAGATTCCGCAGCCCACCCAGGAGGAGATCGCCAAGGGTGACCTGTTGCCCGGCTTTGGCGAACAGTCACCTGGGCCCATGTTCAGCAAGGCCATCTGCCCTCAGTGCGGCGGCGCGCACGACCATGCCGCGCCGTCACCGTTGCCGGATCTTGCCACCTTGGAGGCGGCGCTGGATGGGATCGATGAGGGCGAGCTGCAGGAGCAGATCGAGCCGGTCATCAGTCCCGTTCTGGAGTTCGTGCGGGAGGTGGGGCCCGAGGCCGCAATGACACGCATGGCCGAGGTCTACGATCATATGGATACCAGTCGGCTGGAGGATCTGGTC
>JBJHCI010000240.1:0-4111 GCA_050485925.1 Maricaulaceae bacterium | reverse complement strand
GCTTTACCCTCGAAGACATGGTGATGGCCGAACACGCTGTCTTCGCCGACTGCTTTGACTGCCCCGTGCTGACCGCCAGCGAGGTGACGGTGCGCCCGGGCCAGACCTTTGCCAGCGTGCTCTCCGATGCCGGGGCCAGCCGGGTGGATGCCGCGCGGGCCATCGCTGCGCTTGACCCGATCTATCCGGCGCGCTCGCTGCGCGCAGGCCAGACGCTCAACCTTTTCTTCGAACGCAATCCGATCCAGCAGGCCAGCGCGGGCGACGAAAGCGAGCTAACCCTGACCGGCATCTCCTTCCGCCCGGATTCCGAGCGCACCATCACCGTCGCACGCAGCACGGACGGGCGCTACCGTACCCGTGAGGCGATCATGACGCTGGAACGCGAGATCGTGCGCGCCAGCGGTGAGATCAGCTCCAATTTCTATTCCGCCGCCCTCAATGCGGGCGCGACAGACCGGATCGTCACCGACATGGCGCTGGTGCTTGGCCACGCGGTGGACTTCCGCACCATCCGCTATGGCGACACGTTCGACATCGTGTTCGAGCGCTATACCAACCGTTCCGGCGAAGTGATCCGCACCGGGCGCATTCTCTACATGACTTTCCATGGCCGTGGCCGTCCGCTGGAATACTTCCGCTTCGAAGCGCCTGATGGCGATATCGGCTATTACACCGGCGAAGGCGAAAGCGCGGCGCGCCTGCTGATGAAAATGCCGATCAATGGCGCGCGCATCTCCAGCGGGTTCGGTATGCGCTTCCACCCGATCCGGCGTACCAACCGGCCCCCTAACGGCACCGATTTCGCCGCCCCGACCGGCACACCCATCTATGCCGCCGGCAATGGTACGGTCGAGCGCGCGGATTGGTTCGGCTCATTCGGCAATTATATCCGTATCCGCCATTCCAACGGCTACCAGACCGTCTATGCGCACCTGAACGGGTTTGCGCGCGGCATCCGCGCCGGTGCGCGCGTCACGCAGGGCCAGACCATCGGCTATGTGGGTACGACAGGGGCCTCCACCGGTCCGCACCTGCACTATGAGGTGCACCTTAATGGCCGTCCGCTCAATCCGATGAGCCTTGATCTGCCGACAGGCCGCCGTCTTGAGAACAATGAGCTGACCCTGTTCCGCGCCGAGCGTGACCGGATCATCGCCCTGCGCGATCAGGCCCCGGCGGCTGGCGGTGAGGCTGAACCCCGCCTCATCGCCCAGCGCCGCGATGGCCGCAATGTCAGCGGCTCTGCCACCAGCGCCACGCCCTAGGGCCTGTCCTCATAAAGATTTCGGGCGTGACGCGTGGCGGATTTGGTTCCTGACAAGGAGAGACGTCCGCCGTGGAGCATTCCTCCACAAGGGCGGCTCGACATCGTCAGGGATGAAATCCGCCGCGCTCCGCAGGAGTATGGCGAAAATCCTTTATGAGTACAGGCCCTAACCCTTACTGGATCACCGCTTCAGCCGGTGGCAGGGCGGAGCGAGACACCGCGCGGCCATTTATGGTCAGCGATCCGGCCTCGGCAGAAACCTTCACCGCATCTCCATCATTGATCGCCCCTTCCAGGATCAGCCGGGCAAGCGGGTCCTGCAGCTCCTTCTGGATCACGCGTTTTAAGGGCCGCGCGCCATAGGCCGGGTCATAGCCCTTATCGGCGAGCCATTGCTTGGCCTTCTCATCGAGCGAGACCGTCATGCGCCGGTCTTTCAGCAGGCCTTCAAGACGGCGTAGCTGGATCTCCACGATCGCGCCCATATGCTGCGGTTCGAGGCGCTGGAAGAGGATGGTCTCATCGATCCGGTTGATGAATTCGGGGCGGAAGCTCGCGCGCACCGCCTCCATCACCTGCGGCCTTGCCGCCTCCACCGATCCGGAGAGCAGGTGCTCTGAACCGAGATTGGAGGTCATGATGATGAGCGTGTTGCGGAAATCGACCGTGCGGCCCTGCCCGTCTGTCAGCCGGCCATCATCCAGCACTTGCAGGAGCACGTTGCACCCGTCCGGGTGGGCCTTTTCAACCTCGTCAAAGATGATCACCTGATAGGGTCGGCGGCGTACCGCTTCGGTCAGCGCCCCGCCCTCGTCATAGCCGACATAGCCCGGAGGCGCGCCGATCATGCGCGCGACCGAGTGCTTCTCCATGTATTCGCTCATGTCGAGCCGGGTGATCGCGCCTTCATCATCGAAGAGGAACTCTGCGAGGGCTTTGGTCAGCTCGGTCTTGCCAACGCCCGTGGGGCCGAGGAAGAGGAAGCTGCCAATCGGCCGGTTCGGGTCTTTCAGCCCCGCCCGCGCGCGGCGCACCGCGTCGGAGACGGCGGCCACCGCCTCGTCCTGACCGACCACGCGGGCATGCAGGCCCTCCTCCATCTTCAGGAGCTTGGCCCGCTCGCCTTCGAGCATTTTTTCCACCGGCACACCGGTCCAGCGCGAGACGACGGCGGCAATCTGCTCCTCGTCGACGACCTCCTGTACCAGCGCGCCCTTGCCATTGGTCTCGCCGGCCTGTTCGGCCTCGGCCAGCTGACGCTCAAGATCCGGGATACGGCCATATTTTATCTCGGAGGCCCGGGCGAGATCGCCCCGGCGCTCGGCATCGGCCAGTTCCGCCCGCAAGCCATCCAACTGCTCTTTCAGGCTGGTAGCCGAAGCCAGCTTGTCCTTCTCCGCGCGCCAGGCCGCCGTCATTTCGGCCGAGCGCTGCTCTAGATCGGAGAGCTCTTTCGTGAGCGCTTCGAGGCGCGCTTTCGACGCTGCATCGGACTCTTTTTTGAGCGCCTCGCCCTCGATTTTCAGCTGGATGATACGCCGGTCGAGCTCGTCAAGCTCTTCAGGCTTGGAATCCACCTGCATGCGCAGGCGCGCCGAGGCCTCGTCCATCAGATCGATGGCCTTGTCCGGCAGAAAGCGGTCGGTGATATAGCGGTTGGAGAGGGTGGCGGCCGCCACGATGGCCCCATCGGCGATGCGCACGCCGTGGTGCACCTCATACTTCTCCTTCAGCCCGCGCAGGATGGAGATCGTGTCCTCCACGCTTGGCTCGTCCACGAAGACGGGCTGGAAGCGGCGGGCGAGCGCGGCGTCCTTCTCCACATGCTTGCGGTACTCATCGAGCGTGGTCGCGCCGACGCAGTGCAGCTCACCGCGCGCAAGGGCGGGCTTTAAAAGGTTGGAGGCATCCATCGCGCCATCGGTCTTGCCCGCGCCGACAAGGGTGTGCATCTCGTCGATGAAGAGGACGATCTTCCCATCGGCTGAGGTGACTTCCGAGAGCACGGCTTTCAAGCGCTCCTCGAACTCGCCGCGATATTTCGCGCCTGCGATCAGCGCGCCCATATCGAGCGCGAGCAGGCGCTTCTCCTTCAGGGATTCCGGCACATCGCCATTGACGATGCGCAGGGCCAACCCTTCAGCAATCGCGGTCTTGCCGACGCCCGGCTCACCGATCAGCACAGGGTTGTTCTTGGTGCGCCGGGAGAGCACCTGGATGGTGCGGCGGATTTCCTCATCGCGGCCAATCACGGGATCGAGCTTGCCCTTGCGGGCCACCTCGGTGAGGTCGCGCGCGTATTTCTTCAGCGCCTCATACGTGTCTTCAGACGAGGCACTGTCGGCGGTGCGGCCCTGTCGCACGGCGTTGATCGCGGTGTTGAGCGTCTGCGGGGTAACGCCCACCTGTTTGAGGATATCGAACGGCGCGGTGCCCGGCGTGATCGCCATGGCCAGCAGCAGCCGCTCGGCGGTGACATACTGGTCACCGGCCTTCTTCGCGGCTTCCTCGGCGGCAGAGAGAATTTCCGCCGTCTTGGGGGCGAGATAGAGCTGGCCCGATCCGCCCTCCACCTTGGGCAGGGCGTCAACGGCACGCTTTGCCAGATCAAGCGCTGTATCGGTGCGCCCGCCCGCCGCCTTGATGAGGTTCTGGGCGAGCCCGCTATCTTCCTCCATCAACGCACGGAAGATGTGTTCAGGCGCAAATTGCTGGTTTTTCGCCTTCATGGCGAGGCCCTGTGCGGTCTGGATCACAGTGCGCGCACGGTCGGTATAGCTGTTAAAGTCCATATGCTCAGGTCTCCTGAAAAAGAGCAGCGAGACAAGGGGTTAGAGCAAT
>JBJHCI010000239.1:0-4111 GCA_050485925.1 Maricaulaceae bacterium | reverse complement strand
CGCTCTCATCGGACATGCAGGCGCGGAATTCCTGGTCAGACAGGCCGGCAGAGCGGGCAATGGTCTGGAATTGCTGGCGGGCCTGACCGCGCTGTGCCGCCATGAAGATGGCCTGCTGCTGCTCGAAAAGAACGTCGAGCACGTCGAAATAGCGCTCTTCGCCCGCGCAGCGCGCCAGCATGAAGCCGGCCAGCGACAGCTCGGCAGAGCCGGTCAGCATTTCGCGGAACACCAGGCGCACCGTGCCGTCTTCGATATACCGGTTCAGTGTGGGGTAGACGCCCTCATGGAAGGCCGCGCAGCCGCCACAGGCCGTCGAGCCGTATTCGATGAACACCACCGGCGCATCGGCCGAGCCGCGCGCAAAATCACCCTCGCGCTCGAACTCGCTGCGGTTGTCACTGGCCCCTGAATTGCCGCCACAGGCAGCCAGCGCCAATGCGGTTGCGGCTGCGAAGGCGGGGACGAGTTTGCGGGCGAAATCGAATGCCATGACGATTGCTCCATCAGATGAGCGCGGTGAGCGATTGGGCAGCACTCTACCCATAGGGCGCGCCTCAGCGCCAGTGGTGAGGGCAGGGCGCTTGCGCGAGGGCATGCGCATTGTTACTCAGGCCGCTCGTTTTCCTGACCCATGTGGAGTACGCGTCTCATGTCCGTTACCGAGGACGATGTCCGCCGGATCGCCCGGCTCGCCCGTATCGCCGAACCCAAGGACCGTGTGGCCAGGCTCACTGGCGAGCTGAATGGCATTCTCGACTGGGTCGAGATGCTGAACGAGGTGGATGTGAAAGGCGTAGAGCCCATGACGACGCCGGTCTCCACGCCTCTGCCCATGCGCGAGGACAAGGTGACGGACGGGGAAATCCCCGAAAAAGTCCTCAAAAATGCGCCGAAGGCCGAGGAAGGCTTTTTCGTCGTCCCGAAGAGCGTGGAGTAGGCGGGTATGTCTGATTTTTTCTCGAAAGAGGAAGATCTGCCGCCGCAAACAGAGCACTTCGAGATCAGCTGTCAGTTCCACGAGACAGAGTGCGTTCAAATCGCTCTTCATACCGATCAAGGTGCAGTTCTGATTGACGAGACCTGTGGCGATTCCGATCCATTTACTGAGCTCGCCCTCTCTGCTCTCGCTGTCGTTTTGTGTCGGTGTGAATCAACAAAAATCATAGCGGACCACGAACCCGGAGAGACTTTGATCACCGTGGTGCCAAAGCGCCTCGATCCTCGAACCAAGCCAGTGGAGACCCGTTTGCTGGAAGTTGGTATTACTCACTCTTGCAAAGGGCACGTCGCCTCGTTCTCGGTAAGACCTGACTTGTTTAGCCGGGCAGTTCGCTCCTTTCTGGTGCAAATTCGAGACGAGGTTGGACTGGACAAGTTTTATGACAGCTATCGCGGTGAAACATTCCCTTCAAAAGCGCTAGCTGCGCTAGAGGCAGCTATCGATACACCTACCATTCCACGCTTGGGCCCCGAAGACGGCGGGTATGGAGCGATAAGGCTGACGCACTCAGCCGAACCGGACGAAAGCAAAACTGATGACTGATATTTTCTCCCTCTCCCTCCTCGAAGCCCGCGACGCGCTGGCCAAAGGTGATGTCTCCAGCGCCGAGCTGACCGAGGCCCACGTGAAGGCGGCTGAAGCCGCGCAAGGCGCGCTCAATTGCTTCACCGTGATCGATCCTGAGCATGCGCTTTCCATGGCCAAAGCCTCCGATACGCGCCGGGCCAAGGGCGAGGCGGGCGTGCTGGAAGGTGTGCCGCTGGTCATCAAGGATCTGTTTGCGGTCAAGGGCGTGGAGACCACGGCTTCCTCCAACATCCTCAAAGGCTTCAAGCCGGAATACGAATCCAGCGTCACGCAAAACTTGTGGGATGCAGGCGCGGTGATGGTGGCCAAATCCTCCATGGACGAGTTCGCCATGGGCTCCTCCAACGAGACCGCCGCGACCGGCCCTGTGGTCAATCCGTGGCGGGCGAAGGGTTCCGATGAGAAGCTGGTGCCGGGCGGTTCGTCAGGCGGGTCTGTGTCGGCGCTGGCCGCCGATATAGGCTATGGCGCGACGGGGACGGATACGGGCGGCTCCATCCGCCAGCCTGCGGCCTTCACCGGGCTTGTCGGTGTTAAGCCGACCTATGGCCGCTGCTCGCGCTGGGGCGTGGTGGCGTTCGCCTCCTCGCTCGATCACCCCGGCGCATTCGGCAAGACGGTACGCGACAGTGCGCTCCTCACCCAGACCATGGCGGGCCATGACCCGAAGGATTCCACCAGCTATCCGGGCGCTGTGCCGGACATGCTCTCCGCGTGTGACAAGCCGGTCAAAGGCCTGCGCATCGGCGTGCCGAAGGAATACCGCATGGACGGCATGCCCGGCGAAATCGACACGCTGTGGGCCAAGGGCGTTGAGTGGCTAAAAAGTCAGGGGTGCGAGATCGTCGATATCTCCCTGCCGATGACGAAATACGCGCTGCCCGCCTATTACATCATCGCCCCGGCGGAAGCCTCCTCCAACCTCGCGCGCTATGACGGCATGCGCTATGGCCTGCGCGTCGAGGGCGAAGACCTGATCGACACCTATGAGAAGACGCGCGCGGCCGGGTTCGGCAAGGAAGTGCAGCGCCGTATCCTGATTGGCACCTATGTGCTCTCTGCGGGCTATTACGACGCATATTATGTGAAGGCGCTCAAAGTGCGCCGCCGCATCTATGAGGATTTCCAGGCCGCGTTCGAAAAGGTGGACGCCATCCTCACCCCCACCACGCCCAGCGCCGCGTTTGGCATCGGGTCGAAGTCCAAGGCCGACCCGATCGAGATGTATCTCAATGACATCTTCACCGTCACGGCCAATATCGCCGGCATCCCCGCGATGAGCGTGCCCGCAGGCCTCGACGGGCAGGGCCTGCCGCTGGGCCTGCAGGTCATCACCCGGGCGCTGGACGAGGAAACAATGTTTTCCGTTGCCGCCGCGATTGAAGATGCGGCAGGGTTCAGTGCGAAACCGGAGAAATGGTGGTGATACGTGACGCGCTGACCTTTTTCAGACAGCCCTTTGCCCGCATTGCGGCGGTGCTGGCGGTCATTCTGATGGGGTTTGGCGTGATTGGCGCGGTGGCAAGATGGATTGCCACGAGTCAGGCTGAAGACCCTTGGGGCGGGACGATCAGCCTTGCGGATCATTGGCATATTCCGATCAGCTCTGTCTTTCACAGTTTTGTGCCCGGATTCATTGTCCTGTTTCTGGCAATAGCCGCCGAATACGCCTCGCGCATTGCCTCCGATCTGCGCTTCCTTCGGTCAAGGGCTGAAGCCCGCCACAAGGAGCCCTAAACATGCGTGAGATGCTGCGCCTTCCTGCCGGCGTGTTTTTGCTGTTTGGAGCGACCTGCATCGCAACGGCGTTGTGGGACGGGCTAACAGGCTGGAGTGGCCCGGAAACGCTTGTGTCAGCGCTTGAATACCCGTTCCTCGTCGGCTCCATGGCGCGAGGACTTCTTATGATCGCGCTGGGTCTCATCATTCTCCAGCTTGCGGTGATATCTGGCCGTCTGCGCAGGTTGGCCGAGCTGCAGGGGAAGCCGGCATGAAAGGCAGTCTGATCCGGTTCTTCCGCAACAGGATCGCGCTCGGCCTGGCAGGCCTCACCTTGGCGATGGGCGCTTGGGGTGTTGCTCTGATCGGGTTTGAGATTATCGGCGGAAACGGCAGCCTCGTCTGGTCGCTGGTAAATATGCTCGCGTCTCTGACCCCCATCCTCCTTCTCGCTGTTGTTATCGAATACCTCTCGCGCATTGCTGACGCGCTGGAGAAGCCCGGCGCGCTGTGGTTTGAGGACGAGGCGGGGGAGTGATGGGCGCTCACGCCCAGCTTTTCCGCGATGCGTTGCACGCTTTGTCGCTGGGCGCTGCCGCCTTTGCCTTGTTCGGCGATGGTGCATTGGGCACCAATATCGCCTATATTATCGGGGCGGCGGTGTTGCATTTTCTGGCGCACGTCGTGATCGAAGTGGACCGCACGATACAGCAGGAGCGAGCCGGACATGGATGACCTGACCGCCTGGATTGTACTGGGCTGCATGCTGGCCTTCGGTATTGGCGTAGCGGTGTTCTATGG
>JBJHCI010000238.1:0-4117 GCA_050485925.1 Maricaulaceae bacterium | reverse complement strand
CAACTGGCGCGAACAGCAGATCGCGCGCAAGGCTCTGCGCCTCGCTTTGGGCGGTGCGCAGGGCATCGCGGGCAGCTTCGGCCTCTTCTTTAAGGAAGCGGGCTGCCTCTTCGGCTTCGGCAAGTTGGCCTGCCGCAGTTTCAACAGCTTGCGCGGCTTCGCCGACCGCACTTTCCAGCGCCTCCAGCGAGGGGCCGTCACCTCCACTGAAATCGTCGAGGCGTGTGCGGGCAGCTTTGGCTTCGTCTTCAAGCTGCTGATGACGTTTGCGGGCGTTGTCTACGTCGCGCCGGGCGGCCTCGCGCGCTGCACGGATGCTGGCGGCATGAGCACTGGCTTCATCCAGCTTCTTTTCCGCATCGCTGCGCTTGGCGTCGGCATCGCTCATCGCCGCTTCGGCGCGCGACTGGATCTCGGCGTCTGACCGCATCTCCTCGCGTAGACGCGACAGGCTGGAACGGACGCGGGCAAGGCTTTCGCTGGCTTCGCTATTGAGCTGGCTTTCGCGCGTCTTGCTGGAGGCCAGCTCTTCCAGCCGGGCCGTCAGGCGCACGATGGAGGCCCTGGCATTATCCAGATCGCGCTCCAGCGCATCGCGCTCGCGTTCCACAAGGCGCAGCGCGGCCGAGGCTTCCGCTTCGGCCTGACGCAAGGGTGCGACGGCATTGGAAGCCAGCTCGGCGGCATTGGTGGCCGAGGCGGCAAGGCGGGCAGCTTCTGCAACGACGGCCTCACACGCTTCCAGATGCTTGGCTGCTTCGGTGGCGGCCTCATTGGCCTCGTGCCAGCGGCGCAGCCAGAGCACGGCTTCCAGCTCGCGTATCTCGCCTGACAGCTTGCGATAGCGCCCCGCCTGACGGGCCTGTCGCTGGAGCGCGTCATGGCGAGCTTCGAGCGTATCAACCACTTCCTGCAGGCGGGTGAGATTGGCCTCAGCCGCGTTGAGGCGCAGCTGGGCCTCGTGGCGGCGCGCACGCAGGCCGGAGACGCCCGCCGCTTCTTCCAGCACGCGGCGGCGGTTTTCCGGCTTGGCATTGATCAGCTCGCTGATCTGCCCCTGCCGCACGAGAGCAGGCGAGTTCGCGCCGGTTCCAGCATCGGCGAAGAGAAGCTGCACGTCTTTCGCGCGCACCTCCTCGCCATTGATCTTGTAGTCCGATCCCTTGCCGCGCGTGATGCGCCGGGTGACTTCCAGAATATCGGTATCGTTGAATCGGGCGGGCGCACGCCGGTCGGAATTGTCGATCGTCAGGATCACTTCAGCGCGGTCGCGGGCTGGGCGCATCGCGGTGCCGGAGAAGATCACGTCCTCCATGCCACCGCCGCGTAGCGACTTGGCGGAGGTCGCCCCCATCACCCAGCGCAGCGCCTCCAGCACGTTGGACTTACCGCATCCATTGGGGCCGATGACTCCTGTCAGCCCTGCATCAATGCGCAGCTCGGACGGATCAACGAAGGACTTGAAGCCCGCAACGCGCAGCCGGGTGAATTTCACCGCAAGAGCCTCCTGAAGCGCCCGCGGCGGCTTTGCCGTCTCGCAGATCGCTCTACCATTCCACCGAACGCGGCAGATTATTCAGCCGCGCGCGAACGGAAATACTCAATGATTCGCGAGAAGCTGTCGCCGGAGAATTCTGCCGGGACATAGCCCTGATCGTCCTGGATGGGCTCGTTGTCGGCAAAATAGATCAGAGCACCAGAGCCGTCCGGCGCGCTGTTTGCCCGAAGGCGTGCACCGTTCATGAAAAAGGTTGGCGTGGTGTTGACGCCGTCACGGGCGGCCTGCTGATTGGATTGGTTGATCGCGGTTGCAAGCTCTTCATTAGAGAGACAAGACCGGAATTGCTGGTTGGAAAGCCCGGCAGAACGCGCGATTGTCTGCAGATATTCAACAGCCTGGCCACGCTGGGCTGCGTCGATGATCGCGCGCTGCTGTTCCAGTAGAAGGCCGACCATATCAAAATAGCGATCTTCGGGCACACAGCGGGCCAGCATGAAGCCGGTCATGGCCAGCTCCGCGGGCGGGGTCAGCATCTCCCGGTAAACGAGCCGGACGGTGCCGTCCTCGATGTAGCGGTCCAGTGTGGGGTGGACATTGGCGTGGAACGCCGCGCATCCGCCGCAGGATACCGAAAGATACTCGATCATCACCACTGGCGCGTCCACCGCCCCTTTGGCGAAATCGCCTTCGCGTTCGAACTCGCTCTGACCTTGCGCGCCATTGCTGCCTCCACAGGCTGCCAGCAGCAGCGCTGCACTGGCGGCGATAACGGGCAGGGCGCGGCGTGTGAAGGAAAGGGCCATGGGTTTGTGCCTCCAAAGCGGTCAGATGTGCTTCCGGCTCGCAATCTAGCCATTTCAGACCGGCGAGCGCTAGCGGCCAGAGCATGGTGCGGCTTGCGCGGGGCAGGGCGCGTTGATAGTCAGGCCGCCTCAAGCGTTTTCCACCACCCGGAGCTGCTCCCCATGTCCGTTACCGAGGACGATGTCCGCCGGATCGCCCAGCTCGCGCGCATCGCCGAGCCCAAAGACCGCCTCACCCAGCTCACCGGAGAGCTTAACGGCATTCTCGACTGGGTTGAGATGCTCAGCGAGGTGGATGTGGAGGGCGCCGAGCCGATGACGACACCCGTCATCTCCCCTCTGCCCATGCGCGAGGACCAGGTGACCGACGGGGAAATCCCCGAAAAGGTGCTGAAGAACGCGCCGAAGGCCGAAGAAGGCTTTTTCGTCGTCCCGAAGAGCGTGGAGTAGGCGGGTATGTCTGACGTGTTTTCGATGAGCCTGCTTCAAGCCCGCGACGCGCTCGGGCGTGGCGATGTCTCCAGCACGGAGCTGACCGAAGCCCATGTGAAGGCGGCGGAGGCCGCGCAGGGCGCGCTCAACTGCTTCAGCGTGATCGATCCCGAACATGCGCTTGGTATGGCGAAAGCCTCCGATGCGCGCCGGGCCAAGGGCGAGGCGGGCGCGCTGGAAGGCGTGCCGCTGGTCATCAAGGATCTGTTTGCCGTCAAGGGCGTGGAGACCACGGCCTCCTCCAACATCCTCAAAGGTTTCAAGCCGGAATACGAATCCAGCGTGACGCAGAATTTGTGGGACGCAGGCGCAGTGATGGTGGCGAAATCCTCCATGGACGAGTTCGCGATGGGCTCCTCCAACGAGACCGCTGCCACCGGTCCGGTGGTCAATCCGTGGAGGGCCAAAGGTTCTGACGAAAAGCTGGTGCCGGGCGGATCATCGGGCGGCTCCGTTTCTGCACTTGCCGCCGGGATCAGCTATGGCGCGACGGGCACTGACACGGGCGGCTCCATCCGCCAGCCGGCTGCTTTCACCGGACTTGTCGGCGTGAAGCCGACCTATGGGCGCTGCTCGCGCTGGGGCGTGGTGGCGTTCGCGTCCTCGCTCGATCACCCCGGTGCGTTCGGCAAAACGGTGCGTGACAGCGCCCTGCTGACGCAAACCATGGCGGGCCATGATCCGAAGGATTCCACCTCCTATCCCGGCGCGGTGCCGGACATGCTGGGTGCCTGCGACAAGCCGGTCAAAGGCCTGCGCATCGGTGTGCCGAAGGAATACCGGGTGGATGGCATGCCCGGCGAGATCGACGCGCTGTGGGAAAAGGGCGTGGAGTGGCTTAAGTCTCAGGGCTGCGAGATCGTCGACATCTCCCTGCCGATGACGAAATACGCGCTGCCAGCCTATTACATCATCGCTCCCGCTGAAGCGTCCTCCAACCTCGCGCGCTATGACGGCATGCGCTACGGCCTGCGCGTTGAGGGCGAAGACCTGATCGATACCTATGAGAAGACACGCGCGGCCGGTTTCGGCACCGAAGTCCAGCGCCGCATCCTCATCGGCACCTATGTGCTCTCTGCGGGCTATTACGACGCCTATTACGTGAAGGCGCTGAAAGTCCGCCGCCGCATCTATGAGGACTTTCAGGCCGCGTTTGAAAAGGTGGACGCGATCCTCACCCCCACCACGCCCAGCGCCGCGTTCGGCATCGGCTCCAAATCCAAGGCCGATCCTATCGAGATGTATCTCAATGACATCTTCACGGTGACGGCCAATATCGCCGGTATCCCGGCGATGAGCGTGCCCGCGGGCCTCGACAAGG
>JBJHCI010000237.1:0-4119 GCA_050485925.1 Maricaulaceae bacterium | reverse complement strand
GTTCCGTCATGGCCTCGTCAAGCGCTTGCCCGGCTTCCCCGGCTGCCTCGGCAAGTTCGGCTTCCCGGGCGCGGGCCGCATCAAGCTCGTCGGCCAGACGGGCTCTGTCCTCATCGGCGTGGCGGGCCGCGTGGGCGTCGCCCTCGGCCTGACCGATACGTCCTGACAGTGCGCCCATGCGTTGTTCGACTTTGGCAATAGCGGCCATCAGGCGTGCTTCGGCCTCGTCCAGCGGATCGGCACTGTTCAAATCAGATGAGGAGGGGGCGCTCATGGGCGATAAAATCCGCTCTTGGCAGAAAAAGTTCAAGCATAAGGTTAAGTGTAGCCCAGCCGCCCGGTTCGTGCCATGGCAAACACATCGGGGGAAGGCGCGGGCGCGCGGCGGGTGCGCAGCAGGCGGAGAAGGACGATGGCGACGCGCGACGAGGATAAGCTGGCAGGATTGTTCGCGCAGATATGCCTCGACGCGGCTGTGCCTGTCATGGACGTCTATGCGCGCGATTTCGCCAGCCTTTCCAAGGCCGATAACAGCCCGGTGACCGAAGCGGATATGCGCGCCGAGGCGGTGATCCTCAAGGCCCTGCAGTCGGCCCTGCCGGGTGTTCCGGTGCTGGCCGAGGAGAGCTTTGCCGGCGGGGTCCGGCCCGAGCTGTCCGGTGAGTTCCTGTTGGTCGATCCGGTCGACGGCACGCGCGAGTTCATCAGCCGGAACGGCGAGTTCACCATCAACATCGCCCTTGTCTGCAACCGGGTGCCTGTCGCCGGGGCCGTGTATGCGCCGGCTCTGGAGCGCATCTATCAGGGAGGCAGGGCAGCTCTGGCGGGTACGGCCCGGCCCGGCGGGCGCTGGGATCCGGCAGAGGCCGGCACGGTGCGCACTCGGCCTTTACCTGCTTCGGGTCCGGTCGCGGTGATGAGCCGGTCGCACGGCGACGAGCAGACCCGCCTGTTCGCCCGGCGCGAAGGCGTAACCGAAACGGTGAGTGCGGGCTCCTCGCTGAAATTCTGCCTAGTCGCGGAAGGTCGGGCCGATCTCTACCCGCGCTTCGGACCGACCATGGAGTGGGATACCGGCGCGGGTCATGCCGTTCTGGCGGCGGCGGGGGGAAGCGTTACCTGCCCGGACGGCTCGGCTTTTCTCTATGCCAAACAGGAGACCGGCTATCTCAACGGGGCGTTCATTGCTCGCGGGAGGCGATAGGGCGCACGCGTGGCGCACGGGTGAACAGGCCCAGCGGGTTTATCGCCAGCATGGCGGTAAACTGCGCGGCACTGACCTTGCGCGCGCGCTGGAGCGCTGCCCGTTTACGCAGCATGCCCGGAAGCCCCGCCAGCGCGTCGCGTTGAGCTTTCGAGAACACGGTGAACTGACCAAAGCGTATCGACGAGGCCCACAACAGAGCCGTCAGCGCTAGATGGAAGGGAAGGCTGAGGATCAGAAGCGGCAGCGGCATGGTCTTCACATAGGTCCACCAGCGATTGCGCGTGCCGTGATAGGTCGCAAATGCCGAGCGCCTGGCCGATGAGCCATAGCCGATATGGGTCACCACGGCCTTGCTCACATGGATCGCGGTGTGGCCGGCAAGGCGCGCGCGCGCGCCGAGATCGACATCTTCCACATAGCAGAAATAATCCTCGTCGAACCCGCCCAGTGCCTCGAACACGGCTCGCCGGATCATCATCGCCGCGCCGCAGGGCGCAAAGATCTCGCCATCAGGCGGGGAGGCCATCGCCCGGCCATACCCGCCGCGATAGGGGAAGCCGGTGATGTGATAGACATCGCCCGCCCCGTCCAGAACGCCATCACCGCCGTCGACGCGCTGGGTAGAGCCAAACAGGTCTGCGTGCGGGTAGCGTGCCGCTGCGGCCATCAGTTCTTCAAGCCAGTCCGGCTGTGGAAAAGCGTCCGGGTTCAGCAGTACCAGCCATTCGCCATCGGCCTGAGCGGCGAGCCGGTTATTGCCCGCGGCAAAGCCGAGATTGTCTGGCGATATATCGAGTTCAAAGCCTGCCGGCATATCACCGGCGGCCAGCGCCTTGCCGGCGGATGAGCCGTTTTCCAGTACGAGAACGCGCCCCGGCGCGAGTGTCTGGGCGGCCAGCGCGGCGGTCAGGCGCGGCCAGTGCACGCGGCTGTCAAAGGCCACGATGAGGATGCTGACGTCCGCAATAGGGCGGGGCGCAGCCATGCCGGTCAGGCAGCCGGGCCGGGTATCAGGCGCGCGCGTATCGTGCCCTCCAAAGCCTCAATCCGGGTGAGGAAATCGGCCGGCAGCGCACCTTCCAGATCAGCGACGGCATAGCCGATCTCCGGACTGGTCTGCAGATACTGCGCGGCGACGTTTGCGCCCGCCTTCTCGGCCGCATCATTGAGACGGCGCAGGAAGCCGGGCGCGTTAATATGCGGCACGCACAGGCGCACACAGCCCTCACGCAGGGGGCCGGGCTCCACCTGCGGGAAATTCACCGCATGGCCGGTCGAACCCTGATAGAGATATTTGGCGAGTTTCAGCGCGCTGTCCTGCCCGATCGCCGCCTGGGCTTCCAGCGTGGAACCACCGATATGCGGGGTGAGGATGACGTTCCGGAAGCGCTGAAGAGGAGAGTCGAACCGGTTGTCCTTCGAACTGGGCTCGACCGGAAACACGTCTACCGCTGCGCCAGCCAGATGACGGTCATCCAGCGCGCGGGCGAGGGCATCCACGTCCACCAGATCGCCGCGCGCCTGATTGATAAGATAGCTGCCCGGCTTCATCGCCCGGATGCGTGTTTCGTTCATCAGATTGCGTGTCTGCGGCGTGGATGGCACGTGCAGCGTGACCACATCGCATTCGGCGAGCAGTGCCTCCAGGCTCTCCATCGGTCGGGCATTGCCATGCGCGAGCTTCGGCTCCACGTCGTAGTAATAGACATGCATGCCGAGCGCGGAGGCCATCACCGAAAGCTGCGCACCGATATTGCCGTAGCCGACAATGCCCAGCTTCTTCTTGCGCACCTCGTTCGAGCCGTCCGCGGTTTTCAGCCAGCCGCCTTCATGAATGGCGAACATCTTCTCCGGAATGCGCCGCATCAGCATGATGATGGAGGCCAGGGTCAGCTCCGCCACCGAGCGGGTATTGGCAAAGGGCGCGTTGAACACCGGCACGCCCCGGCGCGCGGCTTCGCTGAGATCGACCTGATTGGTACCGATGCAGAAGCACCCCACCGCCATTAGCCCGGGAGCTGCGCCCAGAATATCGGCGTCGACCTGGGTACGCGAGCGGATACCCAGCACCGAGGCTCCGGCCAGAGCGGACTTCAGCGCCGCCGTCTCGGGCGAGCCGGACATGCGGGTAATGGAAATGGGGCCGAACGTGCTCAGTGCGCCATCGGCGTCAGGATGGACGTTCTCAACCAGCAGCGCGGAAAATGGGGAAGTGCTCACGGGAGAAAGGGCCTCAGTCAGAAATGTTGCAGTGCGGCGCGAGCATGCGCCTGCACCGCGCCGCAATGCAACACCCTGATCACGATAAATGTCTTGGAAGTGGTAATAGCCGGAAGCCGCCCTGCCAATCGCGCCCATCACCGCCGGCGAAACACGCGCACTGCCGTGAATGTGCAACATGCTCGCCCTGAGGCGGGACCTGAATTCAGGTTTCAGGATGGCTGATTGACAGTTTTAGCTTTATAAAATAAAGTTCTTTGTAATGTTACATCAAGGAGCCATTCGATGTCAGATCTCAAACCCCCACGGCGGCCCGCCATCCTGTTGGCAGCGGGTCTTGCTGCCAGCGTGTGCCTTGTCGCCGGCATACATGTCTCCGCCGCGCTTGCCGCCGGTGCAGAGGCGCAGTCCAGCCGCTCCGTAACCTCATCACCGCCGACCGCCAGCGAAGCGTTCAGCTTCCTCTTGGGGGAGTGGGAAGGAATGGGTGAGGCATCTGCTCCGGAAGGCGGCCCACGCGGCCCTTTCACGGTACGGGAAACCATAAAGCCCGAGGCTGGCGGACAGGCCATAAGCCTCCGCGGCATTGGGGAGGCACAGATGCAGCCAGGCGCGCCGGCCGTGCGGATGCATGACGCATTCGCCATCATCTGGCGCGATCATGACGGGCAGTATCGGATGCGCTCCGTGAC
>JBJHCI010000236.1:0-4137 GCA_050485925.1 Maricaulaceae bacterium | reverse complement strand
CGACGATGTCATGGCGCAGCCGTCCAGACAGGAACAGCGCCATCATCGCAATGAGGATGAGACCAAGAACGGCGACCTGAAGAGTCATGAAGGGCAACCCGGCTGGCTGACCACACCGTCATGGACGCTGTCGGCCCGCCGGGCAAGCCCCTGCAAGCCGATCAGAACGGTGCCAGGTCCGCCAGCGCGGCAAACACCGCCAGCGAAACCGCCGCCAGCGCGGTGATCACGATGCCCGCCAGCGTGCCGATGGCCATTTTTCCCGAGGACAGGCGTGCGCCCACCACGAGAAACAGGGCCGCCAGCCCGGCAAGTCCGCCCAACAGCACGGCCCACGCGCCCATATGCGCCGGACCGGCCAGGCCGGCAATCAGCACGATGGGGGATATTTCGCCGGTCAGGTAGGCGCTATAGGCCAGAAGCGCCATGCCCCCGGCTCCCAACGCCGCTGCGGCCACGCAGACTGCCCGCGCACCGCCCGTATTGGCCGCCGGCGTGCGGTCGATGCGGCGCAGGACAAAAGCCACAGGAAATACAATCAGGGCGAGTGCCAGGAGCATCGCCGAAACAGCGCCCCAACCCAGGAAGAGCAGAAGACCCTGCCGGTCCTCCTCCCAGCCCACGAGCGCCCGCGCGGCCAGGCGCGAGGTCAGCAGCGTGGCAAAGCGCGGCTCCAGATTGGCCGTCTCCACGCACGACGTGTCCAGACTGGCTGCCAGGTCGTCGAAGAAGGCGACCATGATCCTGGCCGTGCAGTCATCAGACCGCGTCGGCCCGTGCCCGGCGAAGGGCACTTCGAGATACTGGCCATTGGCAAAACCCGGCATGATCTGGCGGGCAAGGTCCGGCGGGGTGATCGGGTCCCACGCCCCGTTCACGATAAGCGAAGGGCCGTCAAACCGGACCGGTCGATAGTCGGCCCGGTCGCGCAGGGTCATGCCGTAGCGCTCGCACAAGGCCTGATCGGCGGCGGCGCCCTCGACAGTGCCGATCAGCCCGGCGAGAGCGGGCACTTCGGCCATGTCTTCAGCGATAATCTGTGCATTGTGCCAAGTATAGCCATCATTACAGGCGACCGCCGCGCTCATCCCCGCTGACATACCCCCGCTGCCGCCCGCGCTGCCCAGCGCCAACGCGGTGAACACCGTCTCGTCACGGCGTTCCGCCGCACGCACCAGCGTGTGCAGAACCGCGGCAAGGCCCGGATAGGTTTCCTGCTCATACATCATCATGAAGGGAGCAAAGGCGATGGCCTGTCCGCCCATCACCACCTCACCGCCAGGGAAGGTTTCGGTGTCGGACACGGTCACGGTGATGGGATTTTCCTGAAGGGCGGCCATGGCCGCAAACGTGCGCGCCTCCAGATCGGGGTAGGCGCGGGCGCAGGCCGGGTCCGCCTCGCAGGTGCGCACGATATTGTCCAGCACGCGCGCGGCCCAACGGTGAATGCGCATAAGATTGTCGAGATCGTTGGGCACGATGGCGTCGAGCACCAGCGCGCGTATACCCTCAGGATCGACGCGGGTGAGCATCTGGCCCAGATGGGTGCCATAGGAAATGCCCCACACATTCCATTGCTCAAAGCCGAGCGCTTCGCGCAGCACGCGCACATCGCGGGCGTTTTCCACCGTATTATAGGCTGCAAGATCCACGCCTTCGGCGCGTGCGCGGTCAAAGCAGCGCGCCAGCCGGCGGCGGGCAAACTCTTCCTGTTCGGCCAGCGTCCGCCCGACATTGAGCGCGGGCTCTTCCAGATCATAGAGCGGGCAGAACTCGCCAGACTGCAGGATGCCACGCTGCTGGAGAATATAGAGATCACGCGTCTCGATAATGGCATGGTCTACAAAGCGCTCCACATAGGGCAGCACACCCACGCCCGGGCCACCGGTGAGATAGACTACCGGGTCTTCGCGTACAGCCTCTTCATCCTCGCCGCGCGCGTGAAGGCGCACATAGAGAAGCTGGATAAGACGGCTGTCTTCCGCCTCGCGGTTCTCGCGCACCGCCAGAAGTCCGCAACTGATCTGGCCGGGCTCATAGTCGATATCACCCTTGAACGGACAGATGACCGGCACCGTGTCGCCCTCACGCAGATTGAAGAGCGCAGGCGCGGGCGGCGGGTCCATGAACGAGGAAAGTGGGTCGCGGGCTTCGTCCTCTGAAAGGGGTCGATCCGGCACCCACTCGGCTTCCGCGTCAGACGGATCCGGCGCATCCTGCGCGAGGGCAGTCCCTGCCATCAACGCCGCCGCAAACGCCGCCGCCAGCACATGTTTCCACGTGAGATGCATATTCCCCTCCCCGGCACCGCCCCTCGCGGACGTTCCGGCACACACTATCTCAGCGGCATGGACCGGCAAGGGCGTTGCAAGCGGAAGGGAAAATACTTGGTGAGCCGGCCGGGGCTCGAACCCGGGACCTACTGATTAAAAGTCAGTTGCTCTACCAGCTGAGCTACCGGCTCCCATCAAGAGTGCGGGTATCTATATGCGCCGCCCGTGCCGGTCAAGGCGCTCGGGTGCGCAGGCCCGCACGTGCGCCACCGACCCGCTTTGCCATGGGTTTGCCATGATAGCATGGGCAGCATAGCGCGTTAATGAGGGAGCCTCGTCATGGTGCGTATCGCACTTGTGTCTGCCGGTATGGTCGCGGTCAGCGTGCTGGCCGCCTGTTCGACCACCGGCGACACCATTCAGGAAGCCGGGGACCGTACTGTACCCGCGGCCTATGACGCGCTCGGTGCCCCGCGCGAGCGGCCCGGTCCGGTCATGGTGGAGGAGGATGAGCGCACCGTGCCGACGCCTTATGGCGGGCTCGGCGCGCGCCGGGTCTGCTCCACCGTGGCGACGGATATTGCCCGGCTGACGGTCGTACTCGGACCGGACCGGGAAGCACCGCCTCCAGCGGGGGAAACCGAGGCAGAGGCGCGCGAACGCTCCATGTGGGATTCCGGGCGGGATCTGCTCGCCCGCGCGCCCGATGCCGCCCAGGACGCGGCGGTGGATGCGTATTATTCGGCGATTGTGGGGCTCAATCCCGTTCGCCCGGTCGCCCGCTTCGTGCAGGGCTCCGCGCGCATTGAGGCCGAGGCTCGCGCCCAGCGGGAGATGGCGTGGGCAAGGCGCGCTTACCTGCGTGGCCTGTTTGACGGCTTTGGCTGTAACCGGCGCGTGCTGGAACAGACCTTCCGCCGCTACGGCCTGGTGGAAATCGCGGAGTAGCGCTCAACCGGCGTTGCATCGGCGCAACACCGACCGGATCTATCGTTTACCATAGGGAACAGCACCGCCCTGCCCTCCGTTCTGTCTGCATCCGATGCGCTCCTCCCCCTGAGGACGCACGGCAGACACAGAGGAGGCCAAAGATGAAAGCCATGCTTCTCCTTTCCGCTTCGCTGATGCTGGCCGGCACGGCGGCCCACGCGCAGGTGGGCGAGATCACCGGTCAGGTCACCGGTACGGTCAATCAGACCACCGACGCCCGCCTGGGCCTGCTCGGCAGCGAAGCGATGATTGATCAGCGCACCGGCCTTGGCATCGACACCCGCCTGACCGGTCAACTGGACCGCGCCCTGCCACGCCATGACCGCATGGCGGCCAATGCAGCCCTGCGCACCCAGCTGGATACCGAGTCGCGTGCCTATGTGCGCGCCAGCACGCCGCCCACCCCGCGCGCAAGGGCCAGCGCGCGCGTCCAGTACGCACCGGTGCGGGTCTATACCCGCGACGGCTATTATGTCGGCCATGTGCACCGCACGCGCCGCTCATCCGGCCAGCATTATGTGGTGATCCGTCCGCAGGGCGCCTCGCGCACGCATGCGGTACTGGCCAGCGACGCGGCCTTTGATGCCAGCGCCAATGCGGTCGTTCTGGCGGCCACGCAGGCCCAGCTGAACTCACAACTGAACATCAACCGCTAGCCATAAAGCCTGTAATCCAACTTCCAGCGGCCTCCCTCACCGGAGGCCGTTTTTTCATGCGCGCTTGTCCGTGCCTTCTTCCCAGCGGGCGAGGAATTCTGTCCTGAACGTCTCGAACCGGTCTTCAAGAATGGCCGCGCGCATGCGCGCCATCAAATCCTCGTAATAGGCGACATTGTGCCAGGAGAGGATCATGGAGCCGAGATATTCCCCCGCCC
>JBJHCI010000235.1:2399-4144 GCA_050485925.1 Maricaulaceae bacterium | reverse complement strand
TGGCCGCGATAAAGCCTGCTGACAGCATTGCCTTCCCCCTGTTGTCCGGTTGACCGGATCGTCAGCAGGAAGCCTAGCTTCAAGGACCGGGCGGGCAAGGAGAAATTGCCGCTGGAAGGCCCGCTGCCATGGCCTTTCCGGCGGGCATCACAGCGATGTGATGGAGATGAAATTCCGGTAATGTTTCCAAGGCGGGTCGTGCGCGGCACCCCGCATGCCCGTGCTCAGTTCAAGTCAAGGCAGTCTTCAATACTCTCGATACTCGAGCAGCGCCTGACCATGGCCTGCGCGTCGGAGATCTGCTGCGGCGTCATGCGTGGGGCCAGGCTGTCGCGGGCCTGGCCGGCCTCAATGCCTATATATGTGCCAGACCGTGTCGCCGCCAGGCTGTGCAGCAGGTAGGCATAAACATAATTTCGCGGAACGCCCTGGCCGGACTCAAACTGGAAACCGAGTGCATGGCAGTTCTCATAACGTCCGGCGCTACAGGTGTGCTTGAGATATCTGACCCCTCTGGTGAAAAATTCAGCGGCGCGCGCATGGTCTTGTCTGACACCTGTGCCGCGTTCAAACCTCTCGCCAAAGGAAAAGCAAATGTCACCCGACCCAAAGCCGACCTCTCCCGATAGAGGGGTGCTGTGTTCGCAGGCCCGAAGGAAGTATTCCGCTGCACGGCGATGATTCTGCACGACGCCTTCACCTCCATTATACATTATGCCGAGCGCACGGCAGCCGTCCACATCGCCGCGATCACATGCGCGCCGGAAGAATGATTCGGCGCGTGTATAGTCCTGCGGCACGTTATTGCCCTCGGCGTAAATCATCCCGGCCACGGTGCAGGCCCTGAGATCGCCAAGCTCACATGCGCGCGCGTACAGGGGCATCGCACGCAGGGGCTGGTTCATCTCATCCTCATCAAAGAGCATTCCGGCGGCGTTGGAACACCCTTCCGACCGCCCGAGATCGCAGGCCGAGCGAAAATACCCTAGGGCGCGCGACGGATTGTG
Organism: Maricaulaceae bacterium; assembly: GCA_050485925.1. Classification (GTDB taxonomy): domain Bacteria; phylum Pseudomonadota; class Alphaproteobacteria; order Caulobacterales; family Maricaulaceae; genus Glycocaulis. The sequence goes on along the minus strand of JBJHCI010000235.1, from coordinate 3,137 downwards.
CTGGAGTTCCCCGCCCTCGAGATGGTGGCGTCCGAGGTTTAAACATGCCAGGGCGTCCCCTTGCTGGCAGGCGCGGCGCGATTGTTCAGCACCGGCAGCGATCTGGGCGGCAGTTTGCCCATGGGCCAGAGCGGGCGCGCAAACGAGAACAATACAGGCAGTCAGCGTACGGAGCATAACCCAAACCTCTCGTCGAACAGCGCCCGGTCATTACTGTCAACTGCATGGTAAGCTCAGGCGGTTTCGCGGTTCAAGTATGATTAACGCGGTGCGCCGCGCCGCGAGAACGAGCGTCTGCCCGACCCGCGAGGGGGTTGGCGAGGAGAGAGGTGTGCGGGGATGGTGGAGCCAGGCGGAATCGAACCGCCGACCTCTTGAATGCCATTCAAGCGCTCTCCCAACTGAGCTATGGCCCCATTATCCGTGCGGCGGCGGGTTGGGGCCCGCCGGATCGGGAGCGCGGAACCTAGTCACACCGCGCGCCGCGATCAAGAGGCAAACGCAATGGAAATGCGTCTGCCTTTCAGCGCCCGTCAGGGCGTGTCGTCATCCTCGTCATCAATGTCGATATCGGCATCAAAGGCGTCATCCTCGTCATCGTCGAGCAGGATGCCGTCATCCTCATCCTCATCGTCCAGATCGGCTTCCTCGTCGGAGAAACCATCAAGATCATCGTCGACGGGCGCGGCCTTCTTTACCGGCGCGGCCGCGTCGTCCTCGTCCTCCTCGTCGGTGCCG
>JBJHCI010000235.1:0-2389 GCA_050485925.1 Maricaulaceae bacterium | reverse complement strand
CATAGCCGGGGGAGAACTCCCGGACGATCTCCAACAGCCTATCGGCGATCCCGACGGAGCCCGGCGAGGCACGCTCATTCCAGTAGGCGCGATCGGTCGGCTGGCCGGGCTCGTCCTCCTCGTCGGTGCCGAGATCTATCGGCTCCTCGTCGAGCTCGGGCGCATCATCGTCCTCTTCCGCCTCATCGTCATCAGACGCATCATCGGCGTCGGCATCCTCCTCGTCCTCCAGCTCGGCGTCTTCCTCCTCCTCCGGCTCCGGCTTGGGTTTGGGGGCCTTGCGGGCGGTTTTGGCGATCACCTCCTCGAAGAAGGAGAGCGGGTACTCCTTACCCGTATAGGGAGAGACGATCGGGTCTTTGCCGAGATCGTAGAACTTCTTGCCGGTCTCGGGGCAGATTCGCTTCACGCCAAGGTCGGATTTGGGCACCGGACTGCATCCTTCAAACACTGGTAAGGCGATAAATCGGCGCGCCAGTTGCCACGTTCGCGCCGCGCTGTCAAAACCCGTTTTTCACACGCTTGCGTGCCAGAGGGTCAAATACATGGTTTCCAACGTCAATGCGCCGTTGACAGCGACTGCATCAGGCGCGCGCACTTCGCGCCGGCCGGCCCGTTTAGCAGGAACGCTGCGCGCCGCGCCGGACAAATCCATTTCCCACCGCTCGGTGATCTTCGCCGCGCTGGCGCAGGGGACCAGCCAGGTGGACGGTTTGCTGGAAAGCGCGGACGTCCTGGCGACCGCTGGCACCGTAAAGGCGCTGGGCGCGCAGGTGGAGCGGGGCGTGGATGGGCGCTGGCTGATAACCGGCACCGGGGGGTGGGCCAGTCCGGAAACCCCGCTGGATCTTGGCAATTCGGGTACCGGGGTACGTCTTCTGATGGGCGCGGCGGCGCGTTTTGATCTGGTGGCCGAGTTTGTTGGGGATGCTTCGCTGTCGTCGCGCCCGATGGAGCGGGTGCTCGCTCCCCTGCGGCAGATGGGTGTAGGAGCCGAGGCGGCTGCGGGCGGACGCCTGCCGGTACGCCTGACAGGCTCGCGTGCACTCAAACCCATCACCTACACCCCGCCGGTCGCATCGGCTCAGGTAAAAAGCGCCATACTGCTTGCAGGCCTTGGCGCCGACGGTGAAACGGTCGTGATCGAGCCGCACGCCACGCGCGCGCATACCGAAACGCTGGCCCCGCTCTTTGGCGCGGATATCCGCATGGAGCGCGACGGAGCAGGGCTTGTGGCGCGGGTGCGGGGCGGCGGGGCACTCAAACCGGCTCATATCCATGTGCCGGGCGATCCCTCCTCTGCCGCCTTCCCGCTGGCGGCCGGCCTGGTGGCGGGCACCGGCCCGGTCACGGTGACCGGCGTGATGACCAATCCGGCCCGCTTCGGGCTTTATGAGGTGCTCAAGATGATGGGCGCGGACATCACCATCACCCCTGCCGGCACGCGCGCGGGCGAGGCACTTGCCGATATCAGTGTGCGCCCCGGAACGCTGAAAGGCGTCGAGGTCCCCGCCGACATCGCGCCCTCCATGATTGATGAATATCCGATCCTCTCGGTGATCACGGCGTTCGCGGACGGGGTCACGCACATGACCGGCCTTGCCGAACTCAGGGCCAAGGAGAGCGACCGGCTGGCGGCCTCCGCCGCACTGCTGGCCGCCAATGGTGTCAGGATAGAGCTCGGCGAGGACAGCCTGACCGTTCATGGCATGGGCCCTGGCGGGGTGCCGGGCGGGGGGCTGGTGAAAACGCTGCATGATCACCGCCTTGCCATGTCCGGCCTCGTTCTGGGGCTGGGCGCGAAAGAGCCGGTGACGGTTGATGATGTGGCCATGATCGCGACCAGCTATCCCGGCTTCTTCGATGACATGGCCGGACTCGGGGCGGAGATCACCAGCGGGTAGAGCCCCGCCTGTTCGGCGAGGGTATGGGACGGATGGCGCGGGCGGCTTTCAGAAAGCCAATCGCGAACGTTCAAACGGGCCCTCTAAAGGCCGCCCGCGCGCAGGTGTTGTTTCAGGCCGGGCCGGTCATGCTTACTTTGCCTCATAGCCGTGCTCCGCTAACTCTCCTCCCGGCCCTCCGTATCGGGCGGGTGTCACGGGCAGTTCCCCCGCAAGGGCTCCACCTTTCAACCCTCCCCAAGGGTCAGCCCGCAAACGAGCCGTCCGCAAGGGTAAGCCGGTCTGGAAGCCGCACGGTTCACCGGTCAGCCGTCCTGCCCGCACCTCGTGTCCTCCCCGTGCGTCAGTGCGCGCATTGGCCCGCACCGGTGGGAAAGACCCTTCGCGGGTCACCGCTTCCTCCCCCGGCCGGGACGCTTCCGGACCGCCGTCTTGCCGGAGAGGAACACAGGCTATTATAGGGCCACCTGCACGGGGCGTGGATA
>JBJHCI010000234.1:2200-4148 GCA_050485925.1 Maricaulaceae bacterium | reverse complement strand
CCGTGAGAGCCGGTACCGCCCAGAATCCCGCTCCGGGAAGCCTCAATCCCAATAAGAGAAATGTCAACGAATTTTTCTGATCAGGATCATTTGTGGCGGAACCAGGGTCCTCAACCCGATCGCCCAAGACATGCTGCGGCTTTGCATCATCGTACTTTAATGGCTAGCCTGCAGACTCACCCCGATGGAGATCGGTTTTCCAATCGGGCCTGCAACCCATAGGATTCTCGTGCCCGCCACTGGTCAGGATAACGCGATGAGCCAACGCACCGCCCAAACCCAGACAACCCTGGGACAGGTCATACGGGCGATTCGCCAGCGCAATGGCTGGACGCTGAAGGAGATGAGCGAGCGCTCCGGTATACCGCTTTCCACCCTGTCCAAGATCGAGCACGACCGGCTGACGCTGACCTATGACAAGCTGCTCCAGCTCAGCCAGCGCCTGAATATCCCGCTCTCCGACCTGTTCAGCGTGCCGGGTCACGAGATGGCCGGCCCCTCCAGCAATGCCAACGCCGTGACCGGCCGGCGCGCGCGCGGTTCGCTGGACGAGGCGATGCGGGTGGAAACGCCCAATTACGATTATTTCTATCTGTGCACCGAGCTGCGCAAGAAGAGCATGATCCCGATCTTCACCAAGGTACGCGCTCGCACGGTGGAAGAGTTCGGGGCGCTGGTCCGCCATGGTGGGGAAGAGTTCATCTTCGTGCTGGAAGGCCGGGTGGAGGTTCACACCGAATTTTACGATCCGGTCGTACTGGAGAAATGGGAATCCTACTATCTCGACAGCTCCATGGGCCACGCTTACCTGGTCGGCGAGGGGTGCGATGAGGCCCTGATCATCGGGGTGTGCGGCGGGGATGACCGCATCGATGTGGAGAGCCTTGTGCACATCGCCGCGAAATAGGCCCGGCCGGTCAACTCGACCGCGCGGACATATGTTTCATTCGGTTGCGGGCGAAGGTGGAGAAGACGGGCCATGACTGGATTGTCGCGGCGCTCAGTCCTGATCGGGACTGCAGGCGCGGTGCTGCTGGGGGCGACCGGCTATACTCTTGCCTCCTGTACCGCCGCCCTCCACGCAGCGAGACAGCGTGTGACGAATGCCAGCGAGCTGATCAACACGCCCTTTGGGACTCTGGAGTACGCGACAGGTGGACACGGTGATCCACTGCTGATGATCCACGGCACGGGCGGCGGCTTCGATCAGGGCCTGCGCTTTGGTCAGGCTTTGATGGCGCGCGGCTTCCAGATCATCGCGCCCTCGCGCTTTGGCTATCTGCGCAGTGATTTCCCGGACGATCCTTCGCCGGCACGCCAGGCTGATGCCCTTGCCGACCTCCTTGATCATCTAGGCATCGAGCGCCTGCCCGTGGCAGGCGGGTCTGCGGGCGCACTTCCCGCCGCCCAGTTCGCGCTGCGTCATCCCGCGCGGTGCTCGGCCCTGATCCTGCTGGTACCCGCCATGAATCTGACCGGCGAGGACCCGGTCGAATTCACCCCTATCCAGCGCTTTTTTGTCAGCCGCCTGCTCACCTCCGACGCTTGGTTCTGGCTACTCTCACGGGCAATGCACGACCAGCTGACCGGCACGCTGCTGGCCACCGATCCGAAGCTATTGCGGACCGTCTCCCAAAGCGAACGCGAGCGGGCTCGGCTGATCCTGCACGAGATCATGCCGGTTAGCGCCCGCGCCCGCGGCATGGTCAATGATGGCCATTATGCAGGCAGCCCTGCGGACATTGATCTGGCCGCCATCACGGTACCGACCCTCATCGTGTCAGCAGAAGACGACCGGTTCGGTACAGCCCATACGGCGCGTCTCATCGCATCGCGGATCGCTGCGTCCCGGCTCGTCATCTACCCCACGGGCGGCCATATCTGGCTCGGTCGGGATGATGAGCTGGCGAAAGAAATCGCGGCGTTCGTGCGACCGTGAGGTTGCTAA
>JBJHCI010000234.1:0-2190 GCA_050485925.1 Maricaulaceae bacterium | reverse complement strand
CACACGCCGGGCAGCAGAAACTTGCCCAAAAAATCTGGCGGAGAGGGAGGGATTCGAACCCTCGGTACCCGTAAAGGCACAACGGTTTTCGAGACCGCCCCGTTCGACCACTCCGGCACCTCTCCGCGAAGGCGCGGAACCTAGCGATAAGCTCCCGGCCCCGCAAGCAGGTTGTGCGCCTGATCTGTACGCGCCTGAAAAGGGCCGCAACCGGGCAGTTCCTTATGAGGACAGGCGCTAATTGTTAATGTCCATCACCGCATCGAGCGCGGCACTGACGGGCGCGGCCACCCTGTCCAGCCGGCCATCATTGACCCCCGCAGCGGCCACAATGGCGCGCCGGGTATCCACCCGCATCGTCACCAGCCACATTGTGTTGGATCCCGAATGAGCGAGCGTGCCGTCCGGGCGCACACCCCAGCCGAAGGCGTAATCGCCCACCGGCGTGTGCAGGCGTTCAAAGCTTTCCGCCGTCAGATAACCGGTCTCCTCGCCCGCCGCGCCGCGCCGGTGAAGATCGAGAAACACAAGAAGGTCCGCCATCGTCATGTGTGCGCGGGCCGCCGGGTTCATCGCAGGCGGATTGTCCGCGCCCACACCCGGCTCGGCCACGATAAGGCGCAGCATGCCTGGCCGGTGCCCGCGCGGCTGGTCGGCCTCCCCCGCCACACCCGGCGGGCCCCAGCCGGCGCTTTCCATGCCCAGCGGCTCGAACACCTCACGCGCCATCAGCACCTCGTAAGGTGTGGCCGTGACCTGTTCGAGCATCATGGCCGCGATGACATAACCTGCATTGGAATAGAGGAAATCGCCCGGAGCACCGCCCGGATCGCCGAGCACGGCACGGGCATAAATGAGCCGGTCAGCCACCACATCGCGCCCGCTATCAGTGCCCGCCAGACGCAAGGCTGTGACAACGCCGGCATTGGCCATGATGCCGGAGCGGTGGGTGAGCAGGGACGTAAGATCGGCCCCCGCAAGATCGGGATGGATGTCGATATCCAGCCCTTCGAACGCCGCGGCGATCGTGGTGTCCCAACCGATATAGCCCTGCTCGACCAGGCGCGCGGCAAGCGTGGCCGTCATTGCCTTTGTGTTGGAGCCCATATGCCAGAGATCGTCCGGCGTGATGGGGGCGTCCTGACCGTTAATGCGGGTGCCGGCCGCCGCGATGCGCACCTCCCCGCTCTCCATGAAAGCCACAGCAGCACCCGGCGCGCCGGAGGCCGTCAGCAGGCTGTCAGCAACACCCTCAATGCCCGGCGAGGCCAACGCCAGCGTCAGTGCCGCCCATGATGTCGCCAGCATGTGCACACCCCTTCTCAAGCCCCTTTAACGATCCTTCAAAACCAACCACCATGGGCGGGTCGGAAGGTCACGTTACAATCACGCAAGGAAAGCCATGGTCCGCCTGACGAAAATCTACACCCGCACCGGCGATCGCGGCACGACGCGCCTTGGCGATATGAGCGAGGCGGCAAAGCACGACCCGCGCGTGGAAGCCTATGGCACGGTCGACGAAGCCAATGCTTCGATCGGGCTGGCGGTGGCCGCGCTGGAGGACGGCGCGCTGAAAGACACGCTGCTGCGCATCCAGAACGAGCTTTTTGATCTTGGCGCTGATTTATGTGTGCCGGACCGGGGCAAAAAGCTCGACTGGGAACCCTTGCGGATCACGCCTGAGCAGGCCACACGGCTGGAAGCCGATATCGACAGCTTCAACGCGAAGCTCTCCCCGCTCGACAGCTTCATCCTGCCCGGCGGAAGCGAGGCGGCGGCGCGCCTGCACCTGGCGCGCACCATCGTGCGCCGGGCCGAAAGGCGGGCCGTGCAGTTGAAAGACACTGGCGAGCCGGTCAGTGAGGCGGTGATCATCTATCTCAACCGCCTCTCCGACCTTCTCTTCGTGGCCGCACGCATCGCCAATGACGAAGGCCGGGGCGACGTGCTCTGGGTGCCGGGAAAGACGCGCTAGGGCGCAGTCGACACCTCTATCCCGCGCGACCGCAGGATCGCCTGAACGCTGTCTTCACCGGCCAGGTGCAGCACACCGACAGCGATGAAGGCCGTGCCGGAGCCTTCCAGCATCGTTTCGATCTGGTCGGCCCAGCGCGTGTTCCGCTCGACCAGCACCCGCTGATACACCAGCTCGCTTTCTTCCTTCAGCGTCGTAACCGCAAGAGCTTCAAC
>JBJHCI010000233.1:1428-4150 GCA_050485925.1 Maricaulaceae bacterium | reverse complement strand
GGAGCGGCCTGCGCCGACATCAGCGACGGCCTTGTGGCCGCTGTCGGACAGATGGCGCGGGCAAGCGGGCTCGGGGTGGAGATTGATCTGGACATCGTGCCGCTGTCAAAGCCTGCAGCGCGCTGGCTGGCTGGGCAGGGCGATGAGGCTGCCGCGCGCGGCTTCCTTGCCACCACGGGCGATGACTATGAGCTGGCCGTGGCCGTGCGTCCGGGTGCCGAGGGGGCATTTGCTGCTGCGTGTGCCGCCTGCGGCATTGCCGCCACGCCGGTGGGCCGGTTCGTGGACGGCACGGGAAGCCGGCCGCTGGTCGGAGGCCGTGTATTGCCGCTGTCGTCCGGGGGATTCACGCATTTTTGAGACGTTGGCGGGCATAAGGGCGGTCATGAAGCTGGTCCCGACCCTTATCGCTGCCTTGTGTCTGCTCGGACTGTTCGGGCAGGGAGTCGCGCTTGGCCAATCCAGCTCGCCTGGCGAGAACCGGATACGCGCTCAGGTGATGTTGCCCAATGATGTGCGCGTGTTCGCCGAATCCGCTGAGCAGGAATTTGCGCCTCCGGGCGGCAATTATGTCGATCTGCCAGCGGTGGTGGTACCGGTCACGGACGATGGCAGGCTAGCGGCCTATGCTTTCATTACGGTCAGGCTGCACCTCGCCTCGAACGCGGATGAGTGGCGGGTGCGCGCAAAGGCGCATTTCCTGATGCACGATCTTGTCGCGGTCTCTCACACCACGCCGTTCCGCCGTACGGGCCTGTCCAGCTTTGAGGCCGAGCCTACCCGCGCCCAGTGGGAAAGCGTGCTGGGCGCGCGGCTTACACGGGACCGGCTGGAGCGTCTGGAGATACTGGGCGGAGATATGCGGATGCTGCGCAGCTAGGCCACCGACGTTCAGGCAGGCCGCCGATCCTCGCTCACTTTCATCCCCACTGGCCGGCGCAAGTGCATTTGCCTGCCTGTCACCTACCGAACGTGCTTGACCGGGAAAACGGTGCCCATTAGGAAACGCGTCTCGCTGGCAGGAACACTGCTGGCAGGACCCTAAGCGGGTGTAGCTCAGTTGGTTAGAGCGCCGGCCTGTCACGCCGGAGGTCGCGGGTTCGAGCCCCGTCACTCGCGCCACTTCCTTCCCGGAAGTCGCGCAAAAAAGACCGCCCCGAGGGCGGTCTTTTGTGCTTCTGGCGTTGGTTTGCCTGGCCTACTTCTCGCGTGACGTACAGGCAAAGCCGTCAGGCCCGGTGTTCTCGTCCAAGCACTCACGCACCGGCGGCAGGCTGGCCAGATCGTCAGCGATCCATATCGAGCCATCGTCCCGGCGGGTCAGCGTGAAGGCGTCATAGAGCGTTCCTTGTGCGGTCCAGGCGGTGTAGGCGAGTTCATCGCGCGAAAAGTCGATGAGCTGGTAAAGCTGAGTGCCTTCGCCCCAGCGGTCAGCTTCGCTCGCGACGCGGTCATTAAGCGCGTACATCTTGCCGCCGACGACCGAAACGACGCTCACCGGCCCGGTCTGGGGTGCAGGACCGGCGCCCGCACGGCGCGGATTGCCCGGATCGCTCCAGCGGCCATAGCAATGGTCATGGCCCTGCAGGACGAGATGAATACCCACCTCTTCAAACATGGGCAGCCAGGCCTCGTGAATGAGATCGGTATTCTCCGGCCGGGCGCAGGTGATAACCGGCTGGTGCATCACCACGACATTCCAGTTGGCGTCGCTGGCGCTGGCCACTTCCCGGATCCATTCGGTGGTGGCCTCCATCTGGCCAAGGCTCAGCACTGCTGTCACGTCCGGCACGATGAAGCGCACGCCCTGATAGTCTGAATAGAAGGAGGTGGCCTGCGCGGAAGGCACGCCGTTCGAGGGCAGCATGAACTGCACCGGCCAGTGGGGGCCGAGTACCCGGACGGAGCTGCCATCTGGCATCTCGCCGGGGACATACTCGTGATTGCCCGCAGCAGGGATATGAGGGATCGAGGCATAAGTGTACCGGCCGGTATCCCACCACTGGCCCCATTCGTCGTCATGGACCATGTCAGCGCGCTGGGAGACGAAATCGCCTGCCGTGGTGATCACGGCCGGATTGGTGGCGTGGCGGATAGCCTGCGTGATCACGCGGTGACCGACCTCGCCGATATAGTTCTGCACATCGCCCAGATAGATCAGCTGGAAGGGCTCGTCGCTGTCCGCCGCGGTACGAAAATCGATCCAGCCGGTCCAGCCATAGGCGCCTTCAACGCGATAGCTGTAGGCGGTTCCGGGCTCAAGCCCGTCAATCGTGAAGAGGTGATGATGGGCGATGCCGTTCTCGGTCTCCAGCACGCGGGTGTCGGCTTCGAAGACCTGACGCTGCGGGTTCTGGGCCGGGCCGGGGACGGCACGTACCAGTTCAAGACGACCCACGCTTTGGCGCACATCCGTGCGGTAGGTGATGCCGACAGAACGGGCCGGGTCAGCCCCCACAGTCAGCGTGATCCGGTCAGGAATACCTGTTGGCGCATAAGGCGCACCCGGTGCATGAGGCGCGGGGGGATTGGGCAGAGCGCGCGGTTCGATAGCGCTGGCGGGCAGTACAAGGGCAAGAGCTGCCCCGGTGCCGGCGAACAGACGCTTCATGGTGAACCCCTCCGTCAGATCATTACGGCAAGGCGTAGCAGGCGTGCTTGATGGTTTTGTGACGCTTATTAAGCCTATTCGTGACGCAGCGCGTCTATGGGATTGAGGCGG
>JBJHCI010000233.1:0-1418 GCA_050485925.1 Maricaulaceae bacterium | reverse complement strand
ACAGCAATATGCCTACACCGGCTGCCGCCGCGATGGCAACAAGGGCGATAGTGGGCTCGATAGAGACAGCAAATTGGCCCAGCGATTCGACCACCAGCGCGCCGATGGCACCGCCAATCATCCCGATCAGCCCGCCTGCCGAGCACAGGACTACCGCCTCGATGAGGAACTGGTTCCTCACGTCGGCCCGCCGCGCGCCAATGGCAAGGCGCAGGCCGATTTCGCGCGTGCGCTCTGTCACGGAGACCAGCATGATGTTCATGATCCCGATACCGCCAACGACCAGTGAGATGACGGCCGTGGCCGCCAGCAGCAGGCCGAGCTGGTTTTCGGTTTCGCTACGCGCCCGGATGAATTCGGCGAAATTGACCACCGAGAAATCGTCGTCGGCACCGAGCCGCACATTGCGGCGCACGCGCATCAGGTCGGTGATCTCTTCGGACGCGATATCGAGATTGCGCGCGTGATCAATGCCCAGCCAGATGGACTGGACGGGATTGCGGACGCCTGCCCGCGAAAAGCCGGACAGCCGGTCGCGCATGGTGGTAGTGGGCACGAAGATCACATCATCCTGGTCCTGGCCCCAGCTGGACTGGCCGCGTTCTGCGAGAATTCCCACCACCTCCAGCGGCACGCCGTTGATGCGCACATTCGCGCCGATAGCTCCGCCGGCGGGAAACAGCTCATTGACCACGGTACGGCCTAGAACAGCAACGCGCGCCGCGCCGTCCAGTTCGGGCACGGTGAAGGCCCGGCCGTCGGCAATGTCCCAGTCACGCACAAAGAAGTAGTCGGGGTGGGCACCCACCACCTCGGTGGACCAGTTCACCCCGTCTACCAGCGCCGTCAGGCCGCGTTGCTGGATGATGCCGGCCGCCGCGATCACGTAGGGGATGTCCTCACGCAGTGCCTCCACGTCTTCGTCGGTCAGCGGAGCGGCCGAGCCCGCACCGCCGCGCACTCCGCCCCGGAAGGAAGATCCGGGGCGCAATTGCAGGGAGTTGGCCCCGAGCGCGCTGATCTGGGCGTCGACGGCGGCTTTCGCGCCCTGGGAGATGGAGATCATCACGATGACAGAGCCTACGCCGATAATGACCCCCAGCATGGCCAGGAAGCTGCGAAGGGCGTTCACCCGCAAGGCCGTCAGGGCGACGGAGACCGCTGCCATCGGATTCATTTGGTGTCCTCCACGATTCTGCCGTCACGGAAGATGATACGCCGTTTGGCGCGCGCGCCCACATCGGCCTCGTGCGTCACGAGGATGAGGGTGATGCCGGACGCATTGAGCTGGTCGAATATGTCCATCACGTCATCAGACGTTTTGGTGTCGAGCGCGCCGGTCGGCTCATCAGCCAGCAGGATACGCGGTTCGTTGGCCAGTGCGCGAGCAATCGCTACGCGCTGCTGCTGACCACCGG
>JBJHCI010000232.1:0-4170 GCA_050485925.1 Maricaulaceae bacterium | reverse complement strand
CGCATGCCGCGCTCGCTGATCCTCTGCCCCACGCGGGAACTCGCTGACCAGGTGGCGCAGAATGTCCGCCTCTATGCGAAGAACCACAAGCTGACCATGGCGCTGCTGATCGGCGGGGTCGCTTTTCAGCCGCAAAAGGAAATCCTCGACAAGGGCGCGGACATTCTCATCGCGACGCCGGGCCGACTGCTCGACCATTTCGAGCGCGGCGGGCTGATGCTGATGGGTATTGAGATCATGGTGGTCGATGAAGCCGACCGCATGCTGGACATGGGCTTCATTCCGGATATCGAAAAGATTTTCTCGCTGGTCCCACCCCGGCGCCAGACCCTGTTCTTCTCCGCCACGATGCCCAACGAGATCGTGCGCATCGTCAACACTTTCCTCAAAGACCCTGAGCGGATCGAGGTGTCCCGGCCTGCCCAGACAGCCGAAACAATCAAACAATACATCGTGCGCGTGTCAGACGGTTCGCCCAAGGGCAAGCGCGCGGCCCTGCGCGCCTCGATCAACCGCGACAACGTCAAGAACGGCATCGTGTTCTGCAACCGCAAGCGCGATGTGGACGTGGTTGCCCGCTCCCTGCAGCGTCACGGTTTCTCCGCCGCACCGATCCACGGCGATCTGGCGCAGGCCCAGCGCATGAAGACGCTGGACGATTTCAAGTCCGGCGCAGTGCGTATCCTGGTAGCGTCTGACGTGGCCGCGCGCGGGCTGGATATCCCGGCCGTCAGCCACGTGTTCAATTTCGACATTCCACGTAATGCCGACGATTACGTGCACCGTATCGGCCGCACCGGGCGGGCCGGGCTGACCGGCGAGTCTGTGACGCTGGTCACGGGCGAAGACAAGAAGGCTCTGGACGCTGTCTCCAAGCTGATTGGTGGCGAGCCGGAAACCCTGGTGCTCGACGGCACCAGGGCACCGCAGGGTGACACCGCAAAAGATGAAGCCGCAAAGGCGGACACCGGGGAAGAGAAGCCCGCCCGCTCACGCGGCCGGGGCGGACGTTCACGCAAAGGCGGAGCCGACAAGACCGCCGAGCCCCGCAAAGCGGCCAATGATACGGCAAACAGGAAGGAGAAGCGGAGCCACGGGCGGCACGATGATCTGGAGCCCGCCGGGTTCGGTGATCACGTGCCCGACTTCCTGTTGCGTTCAGCGCTCGGGTAACGTGCTTTTTTTTCATTTTCCGCGTGCCACGTTTACCGACTCTTTCCAAACGCCGCCCTAGTCTGCGTCATATAGAAGATGATGTGGCGTGCTCCGGGCGACCACTGGGCGAGAGGTAAGCGACGTGAACGGGCGACTGCAAACCACTGAAGGTATTGAGCTCGCGCGGCGCGCACTCGATCTGCTGGCAGAACACGGTGTGTCACCCACTCCGCAAAATTATGCGGTCTGGGTCGCCTACGTTTCCGATTCCATCCCCGAGCTTTCCGAATCCATTCAGGCCGCCATCGACAAGGGTGGCCCCATCAATGACGATCTGTGCGACGAGCTTTATGATCGCTATTTCACCTTCAAGCGAATTCAGGACGCGGTGCTGGAGACCGGCGGCGCGATGAGCCGGGAACTCGGGGCGGTGGTCAAGACACTGCAGGCGGCCGAACGAGACACCGCCGCCTATGGCGAGGCGCTCGCAGGTGCAACCGGTCAGCTGGACGAGAATCCTGACGCGGTCAGCTTCAAGCGCATGGTGGAAGGCCTCGTCTCAGCTACGGCACGCATGCAGCGCCGCTCACGCGAACTGGAGCGCCGCCTGCAGGAAACCTCCGTCGAAGTGAACCAGCTCAAGAACAATCTTGAGAAGGTGCGCGAGGAGGCAATGACCGACGCCCTCACCGGCCTGGCCAACCGCAAGCGCTTCGATGAAGCCATGCGCAAAAGTCGCCGGGACGCCGAATTGCAGGGTGACAGCTTCTGTCTGGTCCTGTGCGATATCGACCATTTCAAGCGCTTCAATGACACGTGGGGCCATCAGACGGGCGACCAGATCATCCGCTTCGTGGCCGCCTGCCTGTCGCGCTTCTCCAAGGAGGCCCATATTGTCGCGCGCTATGGTGGCGAGGAGTTCGGCATTGTGATGCCGAAAACCGGCCTTATCGAAGCGTCTGAAATAGCTGACAAAATCCGTGCAACGGTGGAATCCAAGCGCCTCCTGCGCAAGTCAACCAATGAGGATCTCGGCCATATCACGGTGTCTATGGGCGTCTCCCAGCACCGGACGGGCGAGTCGGTGGAAGAACTGATCGAGCGCGCCGATATCAATCTCTACAAGTCCAAACAGACGGGCCGTAACCGGATCACGGTCGATGCCCTGGATGATAATAGCGGCGCGGCGGCAGCGTAAGTAGCACCGCCTCTTCCCAAAACGGAATTTGCGTCCAAAACTGACCGCTTCCGGTGGGGAGCGGGTTCATGACACGCAAGCATACTTTGAAGGGTGAAGCGAATTTCCGGTGGCGCGGCGCTGATGTGTCGCGCGTGGAAAACCTGTCGGACATCATATTTGCGATGGTGCTGACGCTGGCAGCACTGCAAAGCATCCCGCAAACTTTTGATGAGCTGGCAAGCCTTTGGCGCGGGGCGCTGTCCATAGGCTTCTGCTTTATCCTGATCCTGCTGATCTGGCGCACCCATCACATCTTCTTCCGGCGTTACGGCCTCGATGACGGTTGGGTCACGGTGTTCAACGCCCTGCTTCTCTTCCTCGTACTGATCTACATCTACCCGCTGAAGTTCATGACGGACTTCGTCGTGAACTATTTCACCGGACGTTTCGGCAGCGACGCGGAGGTGGACGCGGTCCTCTCTCTGGCCCAGATACCGTGGCTCTATGCGATCTATGGCGGATTTTTCGGGGCGGTCTACACCGTGTTCGCCCTGCTCTACGCGCATGCCCTGCGCCGCAGCGAAGCGCTGGAACTTAATCCTGCCGAACGCAGCTGGACTCGTTTCGAGGTCGAGTTCGCGGCTAGCACAGCGGTGCTGAGCCTTGCCGTCATCGCCCTCGCATTTGCCCTACCCACATTGATCGCGCCGTTTGCCGGTGTGGCGTTCGGCTTTATGGGGCTTATCGCCTGGGCGTGTTCGGCCCGCGCGAACGCGCGGATCCGCAAGGCGCAGAACGCCGCCTAAGCGCCTGAAGGCGGTTCGGTCTGGGTGAAGCTCTCGCGGGCGCTCCAGCGCTCGTGGAAACCTGCCAGAGCCGGATGGTTCGACCGCCAGTCCAGCTCCGCGTAGCGCAGATCGAGATAGGACAGCGCCACGGCGATCGACAGCGCACCATGATCCACCGAGCGCTCGAACTGGGCACGCTCGCCTTCTAGCGAGGCCAGCGCGCGTACAATCCCCGCCTCCCAGCGGTCAACCCATTGACGATAGCGCCGGTTGGCCGGCCGGTTAAGTTCAATCCACCGTCCGATGGTCAGATCCATCAGCCCGTCGGCAATGGCCTGCTGACGCAGGACCAGCATGCGGCTCTCTGCGCGCTCGGGGATCCAGCGCTCGTCATTGAGCGTATCGATATATTCGCAGATCAGCGGGGAATCTATCAGGGCGGGGCCGCTCTTGCGGATCAGCGCAGGCACCTTGCCGAGCGGGTTTGCGCCCAGAAGCGCCTCAGGATCGTCCAGCGGCGGGGTATCGACCACCTCGATCTGGCGCTCCAGTCCCTTCTCGATGATCAGGGCCCGGCATTTGCGCGCGTAAGGCGATGTAGATGAGGAAAGAAGCTGCATATCAGTCAGTCTGCCAATGAAAGTTATGGCAGGAATTAAGGGCTTAAACGGCCCCGGGCAAGCGTTCTAAGACGCGTTGGCCACAGGAATAATGGTGACGCTTTCGCCACACCCGCAGGCATCGGTCTGATTGGGATTGCGGAACACGAACTTGGCGTGCAGCGGGGTTGTTTCGTAATCGATCTGGCTGCCGAGCAGGAAAAGCAGGGCCTTGGAATCGATGACGATTTCCACGCCCCGGTCCTCGACACGCTCATCAAGCGGCGCCGGTTCGGTCACATAGTCCATGGTGTATTCCATGCCCGCGCAGCCGCCATTCTTCACGCCTACACGCAAGAAGCCCTTGCCCTCACGCGCCATCAGCGCACGCACGCGCTCCGCGGCGGCGTCTGTCAGGGTTACCGGCTTGGGACGTTCACGAACCATG
>JBJHCI010000231.1:0-4190 GCA_050485925.1 Maricaulaceae bacterium | reverse complement strand
CGCTCTCCAGTCTTGAGGGGCTCGACGCGGCCACGCTGCGCCGGAAGCGCCGCGAGCGTTTCCTTGCCATCGGGCGCACGCTGATGGAACCTGCAGGCTGACGCCAAGCACCTAGACCTGTTGCGCTACGCTTAAAGATCAGGTAATAGCCCGCGCTCGCTTGAGCGCCGCTCGCCAAAAGGCGGCGTTCGCGTATGAAACCGGAATTTGTCACAGGGACCAGGCCCCATGAGCGATATTGTTGTTTCCGTCGACGTGCGTGAGCGCACCGGCACTGGCGGCGCCCGCGCCGCGCGCCGCGAAGGTCTTGTCCCGGGTGTCCTTTACGGTGGTCCGCGTGGCCCCGTCGCCATCAGCGTGAAAGCCAATGAGCTGCGCAAGGCGATCAATACCGGCAAGCTGATCGCACAGATGGTTGATCTGGAGCATAAGGGTGAGCGCCAGCCGGTTATCGCGCGCGACATCCAGTTCCACCCCGTCACCGACGAGCCGGTCCATATCGATTTCTACCGCGTGGAAGAAAACTCTGTCATCACGCTGAACGTGCCGGTGCACTTCATCAATGACGAGAAATCTCCGGGCCTGAAGCGCGGTGGCGTGCTCAACGTGGTGCGCCACGATGTCGAAGTGCGCTGCAAGGCGGGCAATATCCCCAACGAGATCACCGTGGACCTGACCGGCTATGAGATCGGCGATTCCATCCACATCTCGGCGGTCACTCTGCCGGACGGCGTAAAGCCGGTGATCACTAATCGCGACTTTACCCTCGCCACCGTGCAAGGTTCGCGCGCCGGTGTTGAAGAAGCGGTCTCTACCGAAGGCGAAGAGGTTGACGGGGACGAAGGCGAAGAGGACGGCGGCGAGGAGTAGTCGCTGCCCTGACCCTGCTGCGGCGGGCGTCAGACCTGGACTGATTAGGGGCGGCGCGGGACATCCTGCAGCCGCCCTTTTCATGAGTTTTCCGCGGGGATGGGGCCATGCTGATCATTGCCGGTCTTGGCAATCCGGAGGGCAGATACCTGAAGAACCGGCATAATGCGGGCTTCATGGTGGTGGACGCCATTGCCGGCGCACACGGGTTTTCGCCTTGGCGGGAGAAGTTTCAGGCAGCCGTCTGCGAAGGCCTTGTCCAGACGATTGCCGGGCCGAAAAAAACCCTGCTGATGAAGCCGCTGACCTACTACAATAATTCCGGTCTTGCCGTGCGGGCTGCCGCGGAGTTCTACCGGGTGGGCCCGGAGGCGGTGACAGTGTTCCACGACGAGCTGGATCTGGCACCCGGCAAGTTCCGCCTCAAAACGGGTGGCGGGCATGGCGGCAATAACGGCATACGCTCCATCGCCTCTCATCTGAGCCCGGATATCCGCCGCGGGCGGATCGGGATTGGCCATCCCGGCGACAAGAATCTTGTCACCAATTACGTGCTCTCCGACTTCCCCAAGGCCGATCTCGTCTGGTTCGAGGCGCTCACCGATGCGATCGTGCGCAGCTTCCCCCTGCTGGCAGGCGGCGAATATGACGCCTTTCAGACGCGCGTGACCCATCTGGCACCCGCGCCGGGCGGTAATGGCGACGCCTGACTTTCCGGCACGCCCCGATGGGCGTATTCTGGCCGGGTTATGATAATCGCTGCCCTTCTCTCCGGCCTGGTTTTGCAGACGGCTACCGCGCCTGAACCGGGCACCGTGCTGGAACGTGATACGCCCTATATCCATGCCGGGGCGGGGTTTCATGTGACTCTGCCAGCAGGCTGGCAGTTCATCCCTTACGAGGACGGGTCGGGCGTGGTGCTGCTCCATGCACAGATGGATGCCCGGCTTGAGGCTTCCGCGCTGGAAACCGAAGCCAGCGGTGTGCCCGGCCTGCCCGATGACAGTCTCGACGCGCTGGTCCTGCGCCTTGATGGTCCGGGCTTCCGGCCCGGAGCGCGCCTGCGCGTGCCTCTGGTCGTGTCCAGCGAGGCAGGCGGGGCACCGGCGCGCACAGGCGAGACCGATGCCCTCTCCTACACCGGACGAAGCGATGACAGGCGCTGGAGCGGGATCGCGGCCACGCGTTGCGGCGCCGACTATGTGCTGGCTCTGGAAGCGCCCCAGGCCCGTTTCGACGAGGCGCGCGCCATTTTTGATCGCATGGCGGGCAGCTTTGCGCTGGAGTTGATGGGCGGCACCGATTTCCCCTGCGGGGGGCGGTGACAACACCCGCTCCATTGACGCTGGACCCCCACGCGTCTAACCCCACGCCAGCTTATCTCTCAGCGCGAGCACGGGTGCGTCCATGGGTTTCAAATGCGGTATTGTCGGCCTGCCCAATGTTGGCAAATCGACCCTGTTCAACGCGCTCACCCAGACCGCCGCCGCGCAGGCCGCGAACTATCCGTTCTGCACGATCGAACCGAATGTGGGCGACGTGGCGGTGCCCGAACCGCGCCTTGAGAAGATCGCGAAGATCGCGGGCTCGGCCAGCATCATCCCCGCACGCATGAGCTTTGTGGACATTGCCGGCCTTGTGAAGGGCGCGAGTCAGGGCGAGGGGCTGGGCAACCAGTTTCTGGCTAATATCCGTGAGGTCGATGCGGTCGTCTATGTGCTGCGCTGCTTTGTCGATGACGATGTGACCCACGTCGCCGGCAAGGTTGATCCGCTGGCTGATTTCGAGACCGTCGAAACCGAGCTGATGCTCGCCGACATGGAAAGCCTCGAAAAGCGCCGCGCCAATGTGGAGAAGAAGGCCAAGTCCGGCGACAAGGATGCCAAGGCTCAAATAGTGCTGATTGACCTTGCGCTGGAAAAGCTGCGCGAGGGTCAGCCGGCCCGCTTTGCGGACGTGCCCGAGGATCAGCGCCGAGAATGGCGCATGC
Source organism: Maricaulaceae bacterium (assembly GCA_050485925.1). Taxonomy (GTDB): domain Bacteria; phylum Pseudomonadota; class Alphaproteobacteria; order Caulobacterales; family Maricaulaceae; genus Glycocaulis. The sequence continues at coordinate 1,330 of JBJHCI010000231.1, read as the reverse complement.
TCCAGCTTCTCACCTCCAAGCCTGTACTCTTTATCGCCAATGTCGATGAAGAGAGCGCGGCCACCGGCAATGCGATGAGCGAGGCGGTGGAAAAGCGCGCGGGCGAAGAGGGCGCGATCTGCGTGGTGATCTCCGCCAAGATCGAGGCGGAACTGGCCCTGCTGGAGCCCGAAGAGCGCGCCGAATATCTGGAATCGCTGGATCTGTCCGAACCCGGCCTCAACCGCCTCATCAAGGCGGGCTATGACCTGTTGGACCTGCAGACCTATTTCACCGCCGGACCGAAAGAGGCGCGCGCCTGGACCATTCGCAAGGGCTGGAAGGCCCCGCGCGCGGCCGGTGTGATCCATGGTGATTTCGAAAAAGGCTTCATCCGGGCCGAAACCATCGCCTTTGCCGACTATGTCGCGCTGAACGGCGAGGCCGGTGCGCGCGAGGCGGGCAAGCTGCGCCAGGAGGGCAAGGAATACGTCGTACAGGACGGCGATGTGATGCTGTTCAAGTTCAACGTCTGACCGCCCGCGCTGCTTTACACGCCCTTCTCCCCCGCCCATCCTTTCTGCAAGTAAAACAGGCTGGAGGGAAACATGACCCGGCACATGCTAGGCGCGCTTCTGGCGCTGGCTCTGCTCCTTCCTGCAGCGCAGGCAGAGGAAGCAGCCATGGGCTCACACACCGCCACCGGCATCTTCACCGTCCAGCTCACCCCGCAGGGCGAGGCCGAGCCCGGCGCGCATACGCGCTACCAGGTGACCAAGACTTTCAGCGGGGATTTTGAAGGAACGGCCTCAGGCGAGATGCTGGGGCTCTTTGACCAGCAGGCGGGGTCGGGTGCCTACGTGCTCATCGAGCGCCTTGAAGGGCGTTTGCAGGGCCGGGAAGGGGCCTTCTCGCTCGTACATCGAGGTGTGATGGATGCTGGCGCGCAATCTCTCTCCATAACCATCGTGCCGGGCTCTGGCGCCGGTGAGCTGACCGGCATTGCAGGCGAGTTCCTGCTAGACATTGTGGACGGTGCGCACAATTACACACTTGCCTACACGCTGCCGTCCGGGGAGGGACAATGAGCTATTCCACGATCACCTATTCGGTCTCCGACCATATCGCGCTTGTCACGCTGAACCGGCCTGAGGCGATGAACGCCTTCACCCACGAGATGGGCCGGGAACTCACCGCCGCGTTCGATGAGAGCGATGCCGATCCGAATGTGCGTTGCGTGATCGTGACCGGCGCGGGCAAGGCGTTCTGTGCGGGCGCGGACCTTTCCACCGGCGCGGAGACTTTCAACGCCGTCGCGCAGGCTGCGGCCAGCGGCGAGCTCAACGATACC
>JBJHCI010000230.1:0-4193 GCA_050485925.1 Maricaulaceae bacterium | reverse complement strand
TGCCGCTTGTGTTCATATGTTTGCTGCAGGCCTTGATTGTTTGCAGCAGGGGCGGTCGCATCCTTGATGCAGGTCAATAATTTCACGATTTGATCTGCATCAATGAAGCCGGATATGGCGAGACTGATGATGGAGGCCTCAAGGGAGGCAGACATGTCCATGCTCAAGGTTATCGAAGTGCTCGCTGAGTCTCGTGACGGCTGGGAGCAAGCGGCGACAAAGGCGGTCGAGGAGGCCGCCGGTTCGCTGCGGCATGTGAGGTCCATCTACATCAAGAATTTTGAAGCGACAGTCGTCGATGGGCAGATCGACAAGTTCCGGGTCAACGCTAAGATCAGCTTCGTTCTGGAGAAGGACGACTAAGGCAGGTCCCTGGCGTGTGAGGTTTTGAACGAAGGCCTGACAATGTTTCTAAAGCGCAAGGGCGTACTCTGGCTGGTTGTCGCCGATGGTCGGAGCGCGCGAATTTTTGTACAGGCAGACAGGGCGTCGTCCCTGGCCCTGGTGGAGGAGGCCGTTCAAAGCGGCGAAGCCGAGATCAGGGATAGGCCCTATCGTGTGCAGGATTCCCATGGTCGCCGGCACGCTCTTGCCGATGCGGGTGATCTCAAGGCAGACCGGCAGGCCCGTTTTCTGACCAGTGTCGCCGATACCATCAATGCGGGCGCAGCGGGCGACCGGTTTGAGCATCTGATTGTAGCCGCGCCAGCCAAGGCTCTCGGCGTGCTTCGCAAGGCGCTTGATGCAGAGGCAGCAGAACGTATTCGGGCCGATTTCAGCACCGACCTCGTTGGCAAGACGGAACACGAGCTGAACTCATGGCTTGCCAGAGTCGAGCCGCAGAGCCGGGATGTTCAGTGAAAATCCCGGCTTTTGGGGATGACGCGCACATCGCGCGGATGGCGGGCGTGTGAATTGTCGCCGGCAAGGCTCTGGCGGGCCGGCGGGCCATGCCGCGCCATGACGGGCCGGCGCACCTCGTCCACCGGGGCCATCGCCCCGTCCAGCATGTCGCGCTGGGCGTCCTCGCTCAAGTAAAGCAGATCGCCGGAGCGGTCCTCCAGCCTTTCCGCGATGACGTGGGTGACATTGTCGGCTGTCTGTACACGGCCCGTCACGGAAAGGATGCGCGCGCCCATCACGACAGGGCGGAATTGCTCGGCCACCTTCTTCCAGACGATGAGGTTGGCGATGCCGGTCTCGTCCTCGATAGTGATGAAGAGCACGCCCTTGGCGGTGCCGGGCTTCTGGCGCACCAGCACCAGCCCGCCTGTACGCACCCTGCGCCCCGTCGGTGCGGCGCAGGCGTCCTGGGTGGTGAGGAAGCGGTCTTCGTTCCAGACGGGCCTTAGAAGCGCCATGGGATGGCTTTTGAGTGATAGGCGGAGTGTCTGGTAGTCCTGCACGACATGCTCCGAGAGTGGCATTTGCGGCAGCTCTGTGCGTGTCTTCTCCGCGCCGTCTCCAGCGAGCGCCAGCAGCGGGGCAGGGGTCTCAACCGTCTCGCCGCGTATCGCCCACAACGCCTCGCGGCGGGAAAGCCTGAGCGAGGTGAAGGCATCCGCGCTGGCAAGCTTTTCCAGCGTGGCACGCGGCAGGCGGGTGCGGGCGCGAAGGTCCGCAGGGCTGGCATAGCCGTTGCCGCGCAAGGCCGTCAGCCTCGCCATGTCCTCTTCCTTCAGCCCGTCCACCTGCCGCAGGCCTAGCCGCAGGGCGAAGGGCCATGGACCGCGGCCCGCAGGCTCCAGCGTATTGTCCCAGTGTGAGTGGTTTATATCGGCGGGGCGGATCTCCACCCCGTGTTCCTTTGCATCGCGTACGATCTGGGCGGGCGCATAGAAGCCCATGGGCTGGGCATTGAGCAGGGCGGCCGCAAACACCTCCGGATGGTGGCATTTGATCCAGGAAGAGACATAGGCCAGCAGCGCAAACGAGGCGGCATGACTTTCGGGAAAGCCGTATTCGCCAAAGCCTTTGATCTGGTCAAAGCAGCGCGCGGCAAACTCCGGCTCATAGCCGCGCCGCACCATGCCGTGGACCATCTTTTCCTCGTAATTGCGGATCGTCCCGACCCGCCGGAAGGTCGCCATGGCGCGGCGCAGCCCATTGGCTTCGTCGGGGGTGAATTTCGCCGCATCAATGGCGATCTGCATGGCCTGTTCCTGAAAGAGCGGCACGCCGAGCGTGCGCTTCAATATGCTTTCCAGCTCGTCCGCCGGGCCATGCTCCGGGGCAGGCGAAGGGAAAGTAACATCCTCTATGCCTTTGCGCCGGCGCAAATAGGGATGAACCATATCGCCCTGTATCGGGCCGGGGCGCACAATGGCGACCTGAATGACGAGATCGTAGAATTTCTCCGGTCTCAGGCGCGGCAGCATGTTCATCTGCGCGCGGCTTTCCACCTGGAAGACGCCAAGACTGTCCGCCCGGCAGAGCATCTTGTAGGTGTCTTCGTCGTCGGGCGGGATGCTGGCGAGGGTATGGTTCAGCCCCTTGTGCCGCTCGAGCAGGTCAAACGCCTTGCGGATGCAGGTCAGCATGCCGAGCGCCAGCACATCCACCTTCATGATGCCGAGCGCGTCGATATCGTCCTTGTCCCATTCAATGAAGGTGCGGTCCTCCATCGCGGCATTGCCGATGGGGACGGTCTCGGTGAGGAGGCCCTTTGTCAGCACGAACCCTCCTACATGCTGGGAGAGATGGCGCGGAAAGCCGATAAGCTGGCGGGTGAGGATGATCGCGCGGCGGATCATCGGATTTTTCGGGTCGAGGCCTGCCTGTTCTATGTGCTTGTCCTCGATCGTGCGCCCCCATGAGCCCCAGACCGTACCGGCGAGTGCGGCTGACACGTCCTCAGTCAGGCCCAGCGCCTTGCACACCTCACGCACGGCCGAGCGCGGGCGGTAGGAGATGACGGTGGCGGTGAGGCCCGCCCGGTGGCGGCCATAGCGGGCATAGACATATTGCATCACCTCCTCGCGCCGCTCGTGCTCGAAATCGACATCGATATCGGGCGGTTCGCGGCGCTCCCTCGACAGGAAGCGCTCAAACAGAAGGCTGCTTGTATTGGGATCAACCGAGGTGACGCCAAGGCAGTAGCAGACAGCGGAATTGGCCGCAGAGCCGCGCCCCTGACACAGGATTTCCTGTGCCCGCGCCCACGCCACAATGTCGTTCACGGTGAGGAAATAGGCCGCGTAGTCCAGCTCCGCGATGAGGGCGAGTTCCTTGATGAGCAGCGCCTTCACCTTGTCCGGCACGCCTTGCGGGTAGCGCCAGTCTGCCCCCTTCCAGGTGAGATATTCGAGATGGCCCTGAGGCGTGGAGCCGGGCGGCACCGGCTCGTCCGGATATTCATAGCGCAGCTCATCGAGACTGAAATTGCAGCGCGCGGCGATGTGCTGCGTGCGCGAGATGGCGGCCTCAAACCCCGCAAAAAGCCGCGCCATCTCGGCGGGACTTTTCAGATGCCGCTCGGCATGGGGTTCAAGGCGGAAGCCTGCCTCCTCAATAGTGCAGTGCTCGCGTATGCAGCTCATCACGTCCTGCAAGGGACGCCGGTCAGGAACGTGATAGAGCACGTCATTGACGGCGACGATCGGCACGCCCGCTCGGGTCCCTATCGCGTCCAGCAGCGCAATCCGTTCCCGGTCCCGGCCCCGGTATCGCCAGGCGGCGGCCAGCCAGACCCGCCCCGGCCAGCTTGCGCCCAATCGGGTCAGCAGCGCCTCGAAACCTGCGTCCGGTTCCTCAGGCGGGACGGCGATGAAGCACTGGCCGTCGCTGGCCTCCATTACGTCTTCAAGGGTCAGATGACACTCGCCTTTCAGCGCCTTCATCTTGCCTTTCGAGATAAGCGCGGAGAGGCGGCCATAGGCGGCGCGGGTTTCCGGATAACAAAGAAGGCTGAGGCCACAGGCAAGGTCCAGCCGTGCCCCCACCAGCAGTTTCAGCCCGTGTTCTTTCGCCGCGATATGGGCGCGCACGACGCCCGCCAGCGTATTGCGGTCCGTCACGCCAATGGCGGAGAGGCCCAGCGCCTTTGCCTGCTCCACCAGCTCGGACGCATGGCTCGCCCCGCGCAGGAAGGAGAAGTTCGTGGTCACTTGCAGTTCGGCGTAAGGGGCGGCGTTCATGGGAACAGCCCGCACACATACCAGCGCGGAGTGCCGCCGCGCTGGTCATCATAAAGC
>JBJHCI010000229.1:0-4197 GCA_050485925.1 Maricaulaceae bacterium | reverse complement strand
CGCCAGATCACGTCATTCATGATCCAGAAGCCCATATCCTGCAGGAAGGTGCCGACGCGGAAAATGTTGTGATAGCTGCCGATCGTCCACAGCGCGCCATCGTCTTTGAGGATGCGGCGCGCCTCTTCCAGCCAGGCGCAGGAGAAAAGATCATAGGCGTCAAAATCGCCGATCTGGTCCCATTCGGCGTCCACCGCATCGACGCGCGAGTTGTCCGGCCGGTGCAGTTCGCCGCCCAGTTGCAGATTATAGGGTGGGTCCGCGAAAATCAGGTCCACGCTATTGTCTGGCAGCGATTGCATGATCTCCACGCAATCGCCGTGCAGCACCTGATTGATCGGCAAAACTGTTGACACCACAGGCCATCCTTGTTCGTCCCCGGTGCATGAGGCTTGAAATGATACGCCTAACGAGGGGTTAAGCGCGAATCACCTGCGTGATATTTTTTCTGCGGCGCGCTTCACCGGCGCGAAGGAAAAGCGGTGGATGGGGGTGGGGCCGAAAGCCTCCAGGGCCTGCATATGGCTGGCCGCGCCATAGCCCTTATGGACGTCAAACCCGTATTGTGGCCAATGGGTTGCGGCGTGGATCATCAGCGCGTCGCGCACCGTTTTGGCGATGATGGAGGCCGCTGAAATGGCCGGTTCCAGCCCGTCCCCGCCGATAATCGCCTCGGCGGGGCAGGAAAGGGCGGGCAAGCGGTTGCCATCGACCAGTACGTGGGCCGGGCGGACGGGCAAACGCTCAACCGCCCGCGCCATTGCCCGCATGGTCGCCTCCAGCACATTGACGCGGTCGATCTCGGCCGGTTCGGCAATGCCGATGCCTATCATGGCTTCGGCACGGATGATCTCGGCCAGCGCCTGACGGCGTTTCGCGGTGAGCGTCTTGGAGTCCTGCAGCTCCGCCAGGGCGGAAAAACCCTCTGGCAGGATCACGCCAGCCGCCACGACAGGGCCGGCGAGCGGTCCGCGCCCGGCCTCGTCAATGCCGGCCAGGGGCCGCGCCGACGGGTGCGGACGGCACAACTGGCCGCCTTCGCAGGCGCTTTCGTCTTCTTCCTGCGCCGGTTCCACAGCCAGCGGATGAGGAAGGCGGCCGGAATGATAATGATCAGCCAGGGCAGCAGCACTGCCACGAAGAGGATCACGGCGGCGACGCCTTCCGACAGCGTGTCGGTGAAGTCCTCCAACGCCTGCATGATCGGGTTGAAGCGCACCGGTGAGGCCGGGCTGACGATGGGCTGGTACTGGATGGTCAGGCGCGAGGTCTCCACCCGCGTGTGCAAGGCGGCGATCACGCTGGCGCGCGCATCGATATCGGCCTGCACCCGGGCCAGTTCGCGTTCTACCGCCAGCACGTCGCTCATCGGCCCTTCAGCGGTCTCCAGAAGACCCTGCAGGCGGTCGCGCAGGGCGGTTTGGGCGCGCAGGCGCGCCTCGCCATCGACAATCTGCGTGGTCAGATCCTCTACGGAGGTGTTCTCGCTCTGAATACTGCCGCCCGCCTCGCTCACCTGGCCGTCGAGTCCGGCGCGGAAGCTGGCGATCCAGTCAGGCCGGGCGCGGATTTCTAGCGTGCCGGAGGGGCGGTCGCCTTCAGGGTCATTGATCGAGGCGTTGACGACGCGGCATACGCTGCCACCGGCTGCCGCGCAGGCCTCCTGATGGGCGGTGTGCAGTCCGGCGAGGCGCGTGGCAGGCACGCGCAGGCCATAGGTGTGCCGGTAGGCCAGGAGCGCCACGTCTTCAGCTTCGGCGCTCGGCGAGGGTGGAGGCGGCGGAGACGCGGACCGGCTGGCCTGCAGGCCCATTTCATACATCGGCGCAGAGGCCGGCGCGGCTTCGTAAGCGGCGTCCTCGCCACGATAACCGGCCTCATGGCTGGTATCGCCGCACGCCACCAGGATCAGCGCGCCAACCGCGCTGGCTGCAAACAGGCGAAAGGTCATGGGTCTGTCCTCCCCGGTCTTCCTAGCTTGAGAAGTCCCTGGAAGGCAGTGTGGCCCGCCAATTGTGGCTGCGGCAAGACGCGATCGCCCGCCTTGCCCGGAATGTCAGACCAGCTCGCCGTTCAGCCGCTGACGTTCCAGCGCCAACGCCCAGCGTATCGTGATGACGGTGACGACGAGCGCACCGATGGCTGCGACGCCTTCCCCGATCTCGATCACCAGCATGGGCAGATGCAAGGTCAGGCCCAGTGCCCAGATCAGGGCGGCCAGCGTGAGATAGCCGGTTACCGATATGAAGAGAGAGCCGGTGACGGCAGCCAGTATGGCATAGAGGGTCAGCCGCACCACGGGCGCGGCGGGTTCGGTGATCATGGGTTCACTCCAACAAAAGAACGCTCAAAAAAATGCGCGCCGGTTCAAAATCGCCCGTCGCGTGGGGAGATATTTGGCGATCCTTGCGGGTTTCGAAAAGAGGGCAGATGCACGAACTGCCAACCGGCGCGGAATCGGCTAGAACAGGAGGAACAGGCAAGGGCCGGACCGGCATCCGGCACGCAGGAAAGGGTCGAGATCATGAGTGACGCGCCGCTGGGCTCCAAAGCCAATCCCTCGCAGTTCGACTGCCTGCCCGATCTGGCCGAGGACGAGCCCTATTTCGTCATCCGGGCCGACGATCCGCTGTCCAACGCGCTCGTTGAGCTGCACGCCTATATCGGTGCCGGTCAGGCCGGTGCCGCGCACAACAAGCTCGCGGAGATCATGGCGTTGACGGGCGAGCGCCCCCCCCGCCCGTCCGGCTCGCCGAAATACCGCGAAACCTTCGCCATCTCCTCCTCCATGGAGCGCTGGCGGCGCGATAAGGGGTAAACACGTATTTAACCTTTCTTAACCGGCGCGGCCTTCATTGAAGCCGAGGCGTCCATACGGGATCAGAAGGAACCCGCTCATCATGACCGGCGCGGAAGTGCTTGATGTGGGCCGTGAGGCCATCTGGACCATGCTGGCCATGGCGGCGCCCATCATGCTGATCGGCCTCGCGGTGGGCCTGATCATCGCGCTCTTTCAGGCCCTTACGCAGGTTCAGGAAATGACGCTGGTTTTCGTGCCGAAGATCTTCGCCATCTTTCTGGCGCTGGTCGTCTTCATGCCGCTGATGGGGGCGATTCTGGGCGCATTCATGACCGGTATCGCGGACAGAATCGCGGCAGGATAGCGCCGTGATCTCGATCAGCTTCGATCTTCCGGCCATCGTGTTTGCCGCTGCGCTGGTGTTTGCCCGCATGGGGGCGATCCTCATGTTGCTGCCCGGCTTTGGTGAGCCGTTCATTCCCGTTCGTATCCGCCTGTCCTTCGCGTTGGCCTTTGCTTTCGCTGTGGGACCGGTGATCGCGCCGTCCCTGCCGGCTCAGCCCGAAACGCTCAGTGGCCTGGTCGGCTATGTGCTGGCTGAAGTGATCGCCGGGCTGATGATCGGGGCGGCCGCGCGGCTCTTTCTGGCAGCGGCATCTGTGGCCGGTCAGGTGATCGGCTATCAGTCCGGTATGGCGATGGCGCAGGCTTTCGACCCGGCGCAGGGCCAGTCCGGTGCGTTGCCCGCAGCGTTTCTGAACATCTTTTTCATCACACTGATTTTCACCACAAATCTGCACCACATGCTGCTGCAGGCGGCGGCAGGTTCCTATGCCCTGATGCCGGCGGGGGCCGAGCCCATTTGGGGCGATGCGGCGCAATGGGCGGTCGATCTGTTCATTGGGGCCTTCACCATCGGGATACAGCTGGCTGCGCCGCTCATCCTGTTCGGGCTCGTTTTCTATCTCGGGCTCGGCGTGCTCTCGCGCATGATGCCGCAGGTGCAGATATTCTTCGTGGCCATGCCGCTGAACATCCTGATCGGCTTCACCATTTTCGCGCTGGCGCTCGGCACGATGGCGATGGTGTGGCTGGAACGCTTTGAATCCTTTGCCGCCAATCTGATGTGAGGGGCGGATGGCAGAGGGCGAAGACAAGAGTGAAAAGACAGAACCGCCCAGCCAGCGAAAGCTGGATAAGGCGCGAGAGAAGGGCGATGTTCCGAAATCGCAGGAGATACCGGCCTGGTTCATACTGGCGGCGGGCCTGGGCGTGCTCGCGGCTTTCGGCCCGGCCATGGGGTCGGGCCTCGTGCGCGAGCGGTCGGTGTTTCGGGCCAAACCGCACGAGCGGTCGCTGGACAATACCGGCGCGCTGGGACTGACCGCCGGGGCCAG
>JBJHCI010000228.1:0-4213 GCA_050485925.1 Maricaulaceae bacterium | reverse complement strand
GTCCTTGGTGTAGCGGGTCTGGCTCATGGGGGTGTCTCCTCCGGTAATTTTCAAAACTAGCCGCGATGGAAGCGGTGCGGCGCAAAGGGCATGGATACGATTTCGGCGGGGCGGGCCTTGCCGCGCACGATGAGATCAAGCGCGGTGCCGGGCTTGGCGAGGTCGCTGCGCACATAGCCCATGGCGACAGGCGCCCCCACCGTCGGGCCGAACCCGCCGGAGGTCACCACGCCGACAATCTCCCCATTGACGGCGATCTCAGCGCCCTCGCGGGCCGGTGCGCGGTCATGCGGGCGGATGCCGACGCGTTTCATGGCGGGGCCGTCCGCGATCTGTTTGAGGATTCTGGCAGCGCCCGGAAAGTCCGCGCGCTCGCGGCGTGTCTTGGCAATCGCCCAGGTCAAAGCCGCTTCGACCGGCGTGCGCCCCTCGTCCATGTCATGGCCATACAGGCACAGACCCGCCTCAAGGCGCAGGCTGTCACGCGCGCCAAGGCCGATGGGTTTTACGCGGGCATCAGAGAGCAGCAGGCGGGCAATCTGGTCAGCTTTATCTGCGGGCACCGAAATCTCGAACCCGTCCTCGCCAGTATAACCGGAGCGCGAGGCATAGATTTCCACACCGTCCAGCGTGAACACGCCGGTCTGCATGAAGACGAGCTTTGCCGCCTCTGGCACGAGGCCTGCCAACACAGTGGCCGCTGCAGGGCCCTGAAGGGCCAGCAGAGCGCGGTTCTCAAGCTCGGTGAGGGTTGCCCGCCCGGCGAAGCGGGCGCGCATATGGGCGAAATCTGCGCCCTTAGTGGCGGCATTGACAACGACGAAAATCCCGGCATCGGCGCCGAAGGGACGGGAGACCATAAGATCGTCCATGATCCCGCCCTCATCATTGAGGAGGAGGGTGTATTTCTGCTCGCCGGGTTTGAGCGCGGAAAGGTCCGCCGTGATCAGCGCTTCCAGCGCGGCTTCATCGCCCGTCACATGCGCCTGCCCCATGTGGGAGACGTCAAACAGGCCCGCAGAATCCCGCGTATGTAGATGCTCGGCCATGATGCCGTCAGGATACTGCACCGGCATGGCATAGCCCGCGAACGGCACCATGCGCGCGCCAAGCTCCACATGAAGATCGTAGAGCGGGGTCTTTTTCAGATCGGCTTCAGCCATGGGTCCAGGTCCTCGACGCGGGTTTGCAATCACCGCCGTACGTGAGCTCAGCTCACGTGGCGGTCTTGCCCCCGCTGTCCCTTGACCTGAGAGATTCCCGCTGCAACGGGGCTGACCCCACGTGCAGCTTGCTCCTTCGGTGGGGCTGCCCTTTTAAAGAGCGGCCCGCTTTCCAGCGTCGGCGGTCCCGGCGGTCCTGCGGCCTGAGCGTTTCCGGGGCGGTTGCGCCTTCGGCGCCGGCGTCTTCGGCCGGTCTCTCCCGCACGGGTGCCTTATGTCGAACAGGTCTCCCCATTCAGCGGCGCAAACTAGTCCGGCGCGCGCTTGAGTCAATCGGGGGGCGCGGCTTCAAACTGGTGAAACGCGGGAAACCGAAGATGCGCCGCCATCTGTCATCCTCCGGCCGCGTAGCGGTCCGGGGGACCCATGCCTGCAACGATACCGCTAGCCTTCATCTCTCAGGCGTGGATGGCCCGGATAAACCGGGCCATGACACCTTGGGGGCACAATTGAAGAAAGCCGATGCTCGCGGCAGCGCTTACATCTGCTCCGGCGTTTCCAGACCGATCAGCGACAGGCCCAGCTCCAGCTGCTTCAGCGTCAGCGCGGCAAGGCCAAGGCGCGAGCGGCGTACCGCCTCGTCCTTCTCGGGCAGGATCGGGCAGGCCGCATAGAAGCTGGAGAAGGCTTGTGCGAGGCCGTAGACGTGCTCACAGATATGGTTCGGCGCGCGGTCATCATGGGCCCGCATCAGCGCGCCGTGAAAACCGTCGAGCCTGCGCACAAGCGCCGCTTCTTCGGGCGCGGAGACGATGATCGCTCCCGGCTCCAGCCCTTCGCCCGCAGCCTTCCTCATCAGCGATTTGATGCGTACGGCCTGATAGAGGAGATACGGCCCGGTGCGGCCCTCGAACGAGACGAACCGGTCCATCTCGAAAATGTAATTCGTGGTGCGGTAGTTCTGCAGGTCTGCAAACTTGATGGCGGCATTGGCGACTTTGCGCGCCACGTCTTCGAGCGCCTGCGGCTCCAGCGATTCGCCAAGCCCGGCTTCGGCAAGGCGCGCACGGGCGCGCTCGCGCGCTTCCTCGATGAGATCAGCCAGACGGAACGTGCCGCCCGCCCGCGTGCGCAGGCGCTTGCCGTCCGGGCCGTTGACCGTGCCGAACTTCACGTGCTCCAGCCCGCCTTCGCCCGCGAGGCCCGCCTTCACCGCTGCGCGGAACACCTGCTCGAAATGGTCTGACTGGCCCAGATCCACCACGTAGAGGATGAGATCGGGATCAATGCTCTTACGCCGGTCGAGGATGGTCGCCAGATCGGTCGTGGCGTAGAGGGCGGAGCCTTGCGAGCTGACGAGGATGAGGGGCGCGAGCTCCTTCTTGTCATCCTCTAACGCCACCCGCACGATCCACGCGCCTTCGGATTCTTCGGCCACGCCGCGCGCCTTGAAATCCTCCACCATGGCCGGGATCAAATCGTTGACGTCGCTTTCTCCCTTCCACAGGTCGAAATGGACGCCGAGCGCGGAGAAATCCTCCTTCAGCGCGGCAATGGAGACATTGATGAAATGGCGCAGCAGGGCGCGGTAGCCGGGCCGGCCAGCCTGCAGCTCGGCCGTCGCCTTGCGCGAGCGCTCCTGACGGGCCGGGTCTTCCTTGCCCTTGGCGCTGGCCTGCGGATAGAGCCGGGCAAGGTCTTCGATGGTCACCGGCGCAACGTCCGGGTACGGCCCGGTGAACGCCTCATCGAAATAGGGCAGGTCCGGCCGCTCATCCTCCAGCTCGGTAATGAGCTGACCCATCTGCAGGCCCCAGTCGCCCAGATGGATATCGCTGATCACCTCATGGCCGAGAAAACGGAACAGGCGCTGCAAGCTGTCGCCAATGACCGAGGAGCGCAGATGGCCGACATGCATCGGCTTGGCGACGTTCGGCCCGCCAAAGTCGATCATCACCTTGCGCGGCGTTTCCACCCGCCCTGCCCCGGCACGGCTGTCGCCTGCCAGCGCATTGGCCTGGCCGGTATACATGGCCGGCGCGGGTGTGAGGTTCAAAAAGCCCGGCCCGGCGATCTCCACGGCGAGATCGGGCATGGCCTGGGCCAGATGATCAGCTACGCCTTGCGCGATCACACGCGGCGGCTTGCCCGCCTGCTTGGCCGCAGCGAGCGCGCCATTGCACTGATAGGGCGCAAGGTCGGGCCGGTCGCTCTCGCTCACGCGGCCCAGGCTTGAGCCCAGCCCCATAGCGGCGAAAGCATCGCCCAGCGCGGCGCTGAGCTGATCGGCAAGGCTCGTCATCGCGCTGGTCCTATTCGACAGGCACGCGGAAGCGCAGACCTGAACGGTTGAACTCCACCTGTTCAGGCGTCAGTTCAAACCCGACAATCACCTCGAAATTCGAGCCCGACGTAGTCGCAGCGGCGCGCGGAATGCTGATCGTTCCGATTTCTTCGACGACTTCGGCGCGGTTCTGGCCCGGGGCGAAGCGTACGGTGACCGGAAACACCTCGCGCTGGATGACCGCCTGGTCGGTACGTGTCACCGCAACGAAGTAATGATAGGTTTTCTCGCTGGCATCAGCCGCGGGCCCCCGCCCGAACGCAAAGCGTATCGCCATCTGCATGTCGATGGGCGAGACGTTCCGATCAGTGTAAGTGCACGTGCCGGCAACGTTCAATACCTCGCCGGTAAAGCCAACATTGCCAAGTATCTGCTCCTCGCCCCGGAACTCCACCAGCCGGTGGGCATCATACAGCGACAGCGCATTGGGGCACGGGCCGGGATTAGGACGGGGACCCTGCACCCGGTCACGGAAACCCTGACAGCCGGAGAGCATCAGAGCGGCGGCGAGAAGAACGGCAATGCGGCGCATGGAAACTCCCCGGGCGCTGACGTTTGTGTTCCCGGCACCGCCTCGCGGGTTGCGGGCGCGCCGGTCTCTGCTACACCCGTCTCTAAGGCGTGCGTAGGCGCAGGGCAACGCCGGTGCGCCATCGCTACTGAGGAAAACCGTGAACACGTTGCCGTCCATCCACATACTTCTGGC
>JBJHCI010000227.1:0-4218 GCA_050485925.1 Maricaulaceae bacterium | reverse complement strand
GCATGAGGCGATTGAAGCGGCACGTGAACTTGCCGGGATCGGCGCGGACGAGCCGGTGCGCATCCGCCGCTATCCGCGTCAGCCCACCCCGCTGGAGGCCTTCCAGCAATTGTTCGGCCTGACCGCAGAGGGCGCAGAGGCCGCGTCGCGCCTCAATGCCCTGCTAGAGCTGCCGGAGGTGCGCGCCGCCCTGCAAGCCCGTGAACGGGCCGGCGCGCGCGGGGTGCAGATGCGATCGGACGAGCCAGTACCGAACTAACTTCGGGTACCTCAACCAGGAAAATGCCCGCCGGACCCTGTCCGGCGGGCATTTTTTAACACTACAGCCCGTCAGCCACCCAGCGACATCGCGCCGAAGATCACGGCCATCAGAAGGCCAATGGACAGGAAGAAGAAGTACAGCACATCCAGCGTGAAGGTCCGCAGCACGGAGCTGAATCGCCCGCGCTCGTAGACCACGCGGTTGATGCGGTAGAGATAGGCATTGGCGTAGATCAGCAGGCCCAATATCGCCCAGCCCCAGCCAACAACCATTGCCGCCAGCACGGCTACTGTCATGGCAAAGAACAGCGCAGCATGGAAATGCAGTGACACAACCAGATGGTCAAAGAACAGGAAGCTCCGGCGCCACAGATAGACCAGCGCCAGCAGGGCTGCGTAAACCGGTAGCAGCACGAACATGACACGCGGCACCCAGCGCCGCGTCTCCGCGCCCAGCCTTTCCACGTTTGCACGGTCGAAGGAGAGACCGCTCAGGTTGCGGCCTTCTGACCGGTTGGCGTCGCGCAGGGCCTCGCGCGCCTGGGGCGGTAATCCCGCGATCCAGTCGGCCTCGTCCGCCAGTGCGCTCATGGCCTCGCTATCAGCATCACCGTTAGCGGCCTCTCCGGCGGGCGGGCGGACAGGAACACCTGGCAACCGCCCCTGCAATATGCCTTCGGCCACCTCAAGGCCTTCAAGCGTCTCCTGGTATTCTTCCTCGCTCATCGCGCCTGTTTCGCGCGCACGCTCCACCTGTTCGCGGGCGGTCTCCAAACTCGCCCCGGGCGGCGTGAAGCCGACGCCCTGCCCTGTGGCCAGAGGCAGAAGCACGAAAAAGATGAGCGACGCGAAAATGTAGAGGCGAAAAGGTGGAATGAAGCGCGCCCTGCGGCCATCGAGATAGTCGCGCGACACCCGTCCGGGACGGATCATCAGGGCCGGCACGGTCTGCATCAACCGGCCATCCATTGCCAGCAGGGTTTCGGCGCTTTCCTTAACCAACGCCCAGAAGGGGCGGCGCAGGCTCTGCGCGCTTTGCCCGCAGGCTTGACAGAATTCGCCGGTCAGCGTGGCCCCGCAATTGCGGCAGTCCCCGTCCGCTGCGTCCCGCCCCGTCCTGGCAGCCAGACCCGCTAGAGCATCGGCCTGAGCGTGCTCGATTGCCGTGTCCACAGCATCGTCGAACTGCCCGGCCATCCCCGCAAGCCCCTAGTTTCGATTACGCTCCACATCACTAAAGCACATCCAGCGCGTGCGGTGAATGTGGACGACATTGTCTTCCCAACCCGTTATGCGCGGATTCACCAGCGACTTGTTCACATAGTACACGATCGGGATGTAGGGCATGTCGTCGAGCATGATCTGTTCGGCCTCCGCCAGGATCCGCCCGCGCTCTTCCAGATCCAGCGTCTCGTTGGCCCGGTCCAGCAGCGCGTCGTATTCCGGGCTCGCCCAACGCGAATAATTCATCGGGCCGGAGCGGCTGTCCGCGAGATACAGGAAGTTATAAGCGTCGTTGTAATCGGCGATCCATCCGCCATCGCCAACCTGGAAATCCCCGGCACGGAGATTCTCGTAGTGAATCTGGGTTTCCACCACGCCGATATCGACTCGCACCCAGTCAGCGATAAGTTGCCAATCCTGCTGCACCACCGGCGCGATGCGCGGATTGTCGCTGGTGGCGCGGAACGCATAGGAGAAGCGCAAGGGGTTGTCCGGCCCGTAGCCAGCCTCCTCCAGCAGTTCCCGCGCCAAGCGGCGACGTTCCTCAACGGGCGCACCGAACCAGCTGATCCGCGCGGTGCCGGGATAATTACCCACCGCTGGCGGGACGAAGGAGTGGGCCGGAACTTCGCCGGCACGCAGGATATTCTCGGCGATAAACTCCCGGTCAATGGCCATGCCGAGCGCGTTACGTACGCGCGGATCGGAAAACTTCTCCAGCGTGGTGTTGAAAGAGAAATAGATGATGCTGAGATAGGGATGTACCCTTACGTGGTCTGGCACCTGCTGGCGCAGGAAGGGCAGGGACTGACCGGCAAAATCGGTGATCAGATCCAGCTCGCCATTGCGCACGCGGCGTTCGGCGGCCGCATTGTCGACGGTCGGGTAGAAATACACGTCATCAATGCAGACATTCTCATTGTCCCAGAACCGCTCATTGCGGGTGAGATGAACGTAATTGTTGGCCCGCCAAGCCACGAGCCGGTAAGCGCCGTTGGTCTGGATGTTCTGCGGCTGCACCCAGGCATCCCCATAGCGCTGCACGACATGCCGGGGCACCGGGAAGGTTGTGTAATGAGTCAGAAGTCCGCGCAGATAAGGAACGGGAAACTCCAGCTCGATCACGAATGTGCGATCGTCCAGCGCGCGTGCTCCCAGCTCGGATAATTCCATATCGCCAGCATGTACGGCGCGTGCATTACGGACGGGATAGAGCAGCGAGGCGTACTGGGCGAGCGTCCTCGGATTGAGGATGCGTTGGAAGGCGAACTCGAAATCGTGGGCGGTGACCGGCTCGCCATCACTCCATTCCGCCTCGCGCAGGTGGAATGTCCAGGTCAGGCCGTCCTCAGACACCTCATAACTCTCAGCCATTCCCGGGATCGCATCGCCGGCCGCGTTCTCGGTCAACAGGCCGATAAACATGTCCCCGATAATGTTGTTTTCCCATGTACCAGCGGACTTGTGGGGGTCAAGAGAGCGGGGTTCAGCCATATTCCCGCGATGCAGGATAACCGAATCGCCATCATTGCCGGTGCGCCCGCACGCGCTGAGCGACAGCGCGACACCGCCCGCAGCCAGAACTGCGGCCAAGGCCCGCAATTTACTCATCATGTTCCCCTTTTTCGTCGCCTGCGCAGCTCTGATGGCCGACAATTGGCGCTCGCTGTCCTGATTATGCCCGAGTCTTGTAACCTCACTGGTTAACGATCAAGGAAAAGAGGCTGTTCAGATGCAGTTCCTACGCAGGACAAATCACAGGGCGCAGTTGATAGGCGCGCCAGGGCGAGGCACGATGTGCGCGTGCCAGCTCCGCCTGGCAAAGACAATCCAACCCGGAAAGATCAGATGATGATACCGCGCCCCGCCTCTTCCCGCTCAGGGCTCCGCTTCGCCGCTCTGGGCACCTGCGCATTCGCCCTTGCGTTGACAGGGCAGGCCTTCGCCCAACAGGGGCCGCTAGGACCCGTTCTGGAGTGTGCCGACATCCAGGACAATGCCGAGCGCCTGGCCTGCTATGACGAGCGGGTCGGCAATCTGCGCACCAGCGTGCGCACCGGCGAGGTCGTGGCCGTAGACCGACCAGCCGTGGAGGCGATTGAGCGGGACGGTTTCGGCTTCAATCTGCCCAGCCTGCCGCGCCTGTCGCTCTCACTGTTCTCCGGCGGGGGAGAAGACGGATCGGCAACGGCATCCACATCGCGCAGCCTCGGCGTCGATGCGGGCAGCGAGTCTGTGGAAGTGGTGGAACGCCGCGAGGACGGGCAGGTTGAACGCGTTCTCATGACAATCGCACGCGCCGACATGGTTTCACCCAATCAGTATCGCTTCACCATGGAGAACGGGCAGGTTTGGGTACAGGAGGGCGCTGGCCGGCGCATCTCCACCCGTGGCATAGCCGGTACCCAGGCTGATATCCGGCGTGGCTCGATGGGAGCCTACACCATGCGCCTCGACGGTGCCGGTCAGGTTCTCCGCGTTAATCGCGTGCGCTAGGCGAACTATCACACCATGAAAAAGGCGTTCACGCAGACCGCGTGAACGCCTTTTCTTTGTGCCCCACCAGTTACGTTAATCTGGCGGGTTATGGGTCCGCAGGAAGCGGTCCATGGCCTGCAGGGTCTGTACCCGGGTATCGACCCGGAGCAGGTTGTGACCATCATTATCGATCACAAGCAGTTCGTGCGGCTTGCCCGCCCGCTCCAGCGCCGCGGCCATTAGCTCGCTCTGCTC
>JBJHCI010000226.1:0-4240 GCA_050485925.1 Maricaulaceae bacterium | reverse complement strand
GTTCACGCCGGGCCGGAAAACCAGCATCGAGGAAATCAATGCCGCCATTCGCGAGGCCGCCGATGGTCCGATGGCCGGTGTGCTGGGCTATGACAGCCTGCCGCTCGTCTCCATCGACTATAATCACGATCCGCGCTCGTCCATCGTCGCCATCGACAAAACCAATGTGATCGGCGGCAAACTCGCCCGCGTGATGACATGGTATGACAATGAATGGGGCTTTGCCTGCCGGATGATCGACACTGCCGTGGCCATGGGCCGTCTTCTGTAGGGAAGGGCCAGTAGCCATGAGCGAAGGCAAGATTGCTCGTCTGGACGAGGCCGAGGTTTCGGGAAAGCGCGTGCTGGTGCGCGTCGATTTCAACGTACCGATGGCCGATGGCCAGGTGAGCGACGATACGCGCCTGAAAGCTGCGCTGCCGACTATCCAGCATCTGACGGAAAAGGGCGCAAAAGTCATTTTGCTCGCTCATTTCGGCCGCCCCAAGGGCAAGCTCGATCCGGCCCAGAGTCTGAAACCCGTCGTGAAGCCGCTGTCCGATCTTCTGGGCGCGCCGGTGGCCTTCGCGGCGGACTGCACGGGCCGGTTTGCCGAGAAGGCGGTTTCCGAGCTGGAGGCTGGCGGCGTGCTCCTGCTGGAGAACACGCGCTTCCACGCAGGCGAGGAAGCCAATGACGCCGCCTTTGCCGGGGAACTGGCCGCGCTCGGCGATGTATACGTGAACGATGCCTTCTCTGCCGCGCACCGTGCCCATGCTTCCACCGAGGGCGTGGCGCGTCTGCTGCCGGCCTTTGCAGGCCTCGCCCTGCAGCGCGAAATCGACCATGTGACGGCAGCGCTGGAGAACCCTGAGCGCCCTCTGCTGGCGATTGTAGGCGGGGCGAAGGTCTCCACCAAGATCGACTTGTTGATGAATCTGGTGACCAGGGTGAACCAGCTCTTCGTCGGCGGGGCCATGGCCAATACCTTCCTGGCGGCGAAGGGCGTTGATATCGGCAAGAGCCTGCATGAGGCCGACCTGCTATCGACCGCGCGCGAGATCATCGCGGCGGCGGAAAAGTCCGGTTGCCAGCTCATCCTGCCCAGCGATGTGGTGGTGGCCCGCGAACTGAAAACGAAAGCGGCGCGCCGCGTTGCGGGGCTGGACGAGATCGCGCGCGACGAGATGATCCTCGATTGCGGGCCGGAAACCATCGACGCGCTGGCGGACGTGATTTCCGATGCTAAGACGCTGGTCTGGAACGGGCCGCTCGGCGCGTTCGAGATGACACCGTTCGATACCGGCACGGTTGAAGCTGCCCGCTTTACCGCCGAAGAAGTGCGCAAGGGCGCGCTGGTTGCGGTCGCGGGCGGGGGTGATACCGTGGCCGCGCTCAATCATGCCGGCGTGGCGGGCGATTTCACCTTCGTCTCCACGGCTGGCGGTGCATTCCTGGAATGGCTGGAAGGAAAACCCCTTCCCGGGATAGAGGTTTTGCGGCAAAAGACGGTTGAGGAAACCGGTGTCATTGCTGATGAGACAGGCGAAGCCTGATCGGTCGAACCAAGGGGGAATTGTTGATGGATATTGATGCGCTTTACGAAACCGCGCTGCGCATGGTCGCGCCGGGCAAGGGCATTCTGGCAGCCGATGAATCCACCGGCACGATCAAGAAACGCTTCGACACCATCAAGCTCACCTCCACCGAGGACGCTCGCCGGGACTGGCGCGAAATGCTGCTGCGCACCGCGCCGGCCATGTCCGAACGCATTTCCGGCGTGATCCTCTATGACGAGACGATCCGCCAGAAGGCCAAGGACGGCACGCCGCTGGTTGAGCTGATCGCGAAATCGGGCGCGGTGCCGGGCATCAAGGTCGATGCCGGCGCCAAGCCGCTGGCCGGTGCGCCGGGTGAGATGATCACCGAGGGGCTGGACGGGCTGCGCACCCGCCTTGCCGATTACTACCAGCTGGGTGCCCGCTTCGCGAAATGGCGCGCCGTCATCAATATCGGCATGAAGGGCGATGAGAGCGTGCCGTCGCAATACTGCGTGAACGCCAATGCCCATGCGCTCGCCCGCTATGCCATGCTCTGTCAGGAAGCGGGTATCGTCCCCATCGTGGAGCCGGAAGTCATCATGGATGGCGACCATGATATCGACCGCTGCTATGAGGTGACCGAGTTTACCCTGAAGCGCCTCTATGCCGAGCTGTTCGAACAGGGCGTGGTGCTGGAAGGCACGATCCTGAAACCCAACATGGTCATTTCCGGCACCGAGTGCGCCAGACAGGCGAGCCGCGAGGAAGTCGCCGAGATGACGGTGCAATGCCTGATGAACTGCGTGCCGGCGGCCGTGCCGGGCATCGCCTTCCTGTCGGGCGGGCAGTCCGATGTCGACGCCACCGCCCACCTGCACATCATGAATGCGGGCTTTGACCTGCCTTGGCCGCTCACCTTCTCCTATGGCCGCGCGCTGCAGGCCGCGCCGCTGGAAGCCTGGGGCGGCAAGAATGTCGAGGCCGGCCAAAAAGCCTTCAACCACCGCGCCCGCATGAACGGCCTTGCCGCGCTGGGCGAGTGGGATGAAAGCATGGAAGCGGAAGGCTAGGCTCCTGTCCCGCTGCCAGCTTTACCTCATCACCCCGCCGCGCATTGATGCGGGCTTTGCCGACACGCTGGACGCCGTGCTGGCCGAGGGCGTGGCGAGCGTGTTGCAGATCCGCCTGAAGGATCATGCGGAAAACCAGCTCCCCGGCCTTGTCCCGCCTCTGGTGAAGGCCGCGAAGCGCCACGGCGTTACCGTGCTGATGAATGACCGGCCGGACCTGGCCACGCAGTTCGGCATGGACGGCGTGCATATCGGTCAGGAGGATGCGTCCTATGCCGAGGCGCGCGCGGCAGTGGGCAAGGCCGGCATTGTCGGCGTGTCCTGCCATGACAGCCGCCACCTCGCCATGACGGCCGCCGAACAGGGTGCGGACTATGTTGCCTTCGGCGCGATGTACACCACTGCCACGAAATCGCCCAAGGCATCGGCTTCTCCTGATATCATTGAGTGGTGGAGCGAGCTTTTTGAGGTCCCATGCGTGGCAATAGGCGGCATAACGACAGACAATGCGAAGCCGGTGATAGAGGCGGGCGCGGATTTCATCGCGGTCTCTTCGGGCGTCTGGGGCTATCGCGGTGGCCCGGTCGAGGCGGTCAGGGCCTTCTCGCAGCTCTTGGGCTCCTGAGCCTCACCCTTCCCGTTCATGCGCAGGAGGTGGAAGGCCCGCCTCTGCCGCCGGGCCTGACAGCCGAGATCGAGCGGGAGCGCTCTGGCGAGGCGGCAGAAGAGCGCTCGCTTTCCGATCAGGCGATGGCGCAGGCCTCCGGCGCTTATCTGACCGGCGACTATGCCAGCGCGCGCCTTCACGCCGAACGCGCGGCCATTGCCGGAGAGCCGCGCGGGGCCGTTCTGGCGGGTCATATCCTTATGCACGGGCTCGCCGGTCCGGCCGATGAGGCGAGCGCTGTGCGATGGTTCCGCCGCGCCGCCGAACAGGACGATATCGACGCCATGGTGATCCTCGCCAGGCTTGCGCGGGAGGGGCGTGGCGGACTGCAGCCCCATCAGGCGCGCGGATTTTTAAGCGATGCGGCGGAGACCGGCGATGCGCGAGCAGCCTACGAGTATGGCAGCTTCCTCATCGATGAGGGCGATCCGGGCATGGCGTCCATCGCGCTGGACTGGCTGCGCCTGTCGGCGGAGGCGGGCTATCCCGCGGCTCTTGCCGGATATGCCGCCGCGCTGGATGACTGGGTGCACGGGCCGAACGATCCCGCGCTCGCCAGGCCCTGGTATATCCGCGCCGGCGAGGAGGGTGATGCGGCCTCTGCCGCGATTGCGGGCACCATGCTGACTACCGGCGAAGGCGGACCAGCCGACCCGGTCCGCGGCCGCCAGCTTCTGCGCGAAGCCGCCGAGATGGGCTTGCCCGCTGCGATGGGTGACTACGCGCTGGTCCTTATGCAGGACGCCGAGGCCAGCGGAGAGGGGTTTGATCGCGCGG
The DNA here is from genome assembly GCA_050485925.1 of Maricaulaceae bacterium. Lineage (GTDB taxonomy): Bacteria > Pseudomonadota > Alphaproteobacteria > Caulobacterales > Maricaulaceae > Glycocaulis. The sequence goes on along the minus strand of JBJHCI010000226.1, from coordinate 206 downwards.
CGGACTGGGCCGAGCGGGGTGCCGAAGCGGGCGATGCCCAGGCCCAGTTCCTCTACGCCTTCGCGCTCGCCACCGGTCAGGGCCGTGTGCGCAATCTGGAACGGGCCTATGTCTGGGTCCGCAGGGCCGGTTATCCCCGGGAAGGCAGCCTTGAGGACGACCCTCAGCGCGAGCGTCTGGAAGCGGCTCTGGAGGATGTATTGCCT
>JBJHCI010000225.1:0-4268 GCA_050485925.1 Maricaulaceae bacterium | reverse complement strand
GGTCACGGCCCCGCATATCATGGGTGCGCCAGACGCGCCGCTCCGCGGCTTCAGCCCCTATGTGCTCCACGTCTTCGTGCATGGCGGCTGGTGGCACGCGCTGCTCAATGCTGGGGCGCTGCTGGCCTTTGGCAGTGCGGCGGCAGCCCCTTTCGGGCGGGGGATGATCGCGGCGGCGGGATTTCTGGCCTTCTATTTCACCTGTGCCATCGCGGGAGCCGCCCTGCATGCTCTCCTGCACATCAATGAGCCGACCTTGATGGTGGGCGCCTCCACGGCCGTATCCGGCGTGCTGGCGGCGGCTGGATGGGCGAGCGGAGGACGGGCCGGCATGCTGCGCCTTGCCATTCCCTGGCTGCTGATCAATGCGGCAATCGGGGTTGTGGACATTTTCCAGCCCATCCCGCTGGCCTGGGCAGGCCATGTGGGCGGGCTGTTTGCCGGGATGGTTCTCTATCCGGTTTTTGTGCGGGTGTTCCGGCGGGGATCAGCTGCGGTCTAGCGGCTTGGAAAATTGCGATCCAGCACGGCGCGCACGGCGGGTTTCTCGCCAATCTTGCAGGCGATGCCGGTAAGACGGGGCGAATTGGCTTCGTGCCAGGCCTTGCCCGGACGCCAGTGCGTCATCACGCCGATATAGATATCCAGCGCACTCATGCGTTCACCGAGAAACCACGGGCTGGCCGCCGCATTCTCCAGTTGACCATACAGCCGTTCGGCATAGGCCGTGACCGCTTTGAAGAACGGCTTGCGTGCAGTCTCCTCGGCGACGAATCGGGCCGGGTCGTCGGCATAGGTATATGTCGGGTAGATATTGGCCACGATAAAGACGAGCCAGCGCAGAAAGGCACACCGCTCGCGGCTGCCAGGGCCAGGCACGAGGGCGTCGCTGCCCGTCATGTCGGCCAGATACAGTGTTATTGCGGCGCTTTCAGTGAGGATCTCGCCGGTATCCAGAACAAGCGTGGGAATCTGGGAAAGGGGGTTAATGACCGCCAGTTGTTCTCGCGCGGTTTCGTCCTTGAAAAGATCGCCGCTTTCCACCAGCTCGAAATCGACGCCGTACCAGGCCAGTTGAGCTTCCACGATGGCCGATCCCCAGCCTGCGTGGGCGTATAGCTGCATGGCCATTTGCTTTGGTCCTTTCACATCAGCCGGTCGATATGATCCTCGCCGTCAATTTCCAGCCCGCGGATGAGGGCGCTGCCGTCCGAGCCGACCGATACAATGAGGCGCAGGCGTGATTCGTTGCGCAGTTCTTCCAGCGCCAACGCGTCCTCCGGCGAGGCGAAATAGCGCTCCAGATTATAGCGTACGCTGATCACCGCGCCCGGACGTATAACGCTGCCGGTACCGGCATGGAATACCCGGCCCTGTATGGACAGCCCCTCGGGCTGGCGAGTGTAGACGGCGACAGGCTGAAATGCACCGGTCTCATCGGTGTCCAGTCCCACCCATATCCGGTCCCCGCTATTCCAGTCACGGTCGGTATCCCCCGTCAGTTCGTTCAGCCAGAGCCGATGCAGAGGCGTTTCCAGCTCGACATAATGGCCGAGCAGGAAGTCGCGCGGATCAACGGGCATCATCTCCAGACGGATTTCCGTGCCGCCGGCACGGGCCGCCGCGTTGGTGATCACCATACCGGCGAGCAGGGCGCTCATCAGCAGGGCCATGGCCAGAAGGCGCATCATCACGCTCATGCCGGTTCTCCTTGTGAGGATCGTGCGGCCGTGCGCCGCTGCCAGCGCATGGCGATGACCGAGAGGGCAATCAGCAATATTCCGCCGATGAAGAAGAACAGGGCGGTATCCAGCAGGCTGCCAAACAGGGCAGTATAGACGTGCAGAGCCTGGGCGATGAACAGAAGCAGTCCCAGCCCGCCGGTGAAGCCGCGCCCGGCACGCGCACCTTCGGCGACCATGGCAGCGGCCAGAGCAAAGATCGCCGCTCCGGCAGACACTTTGACCACGCCCTCCATGCCGTCTGCGGCGGCGATGAAGGGCAAGGCAAGGGCACATGCTGCAGCGGCCATCATGGCGAGCGCCAGAACCGGCCTTAACGTCCCTGTGTGTACGCGTATGAAGGATAGAAGTGCGATGAGCCCTACGGCGATGACGGCGGGCAGGGTGAACCCCAGGCCGGTGGCGGCCCCGCGCTCGTCCAGTACGAACTGGGCAAAGAAGGCGGCGATGATAGCCCCCGCGGACAGCCAGCGCGAGGCGATACGGCTATAGGCAAGCCCACGTTCCTCTGCGAAGGCGAAGGCCAGCGCGCCTGCTCCGCAGAACAGTGCCATCAGCAGTGCAGGCGCGGCTCCGTCCGGCATATCCGGCCCACCATCGAGAAAACGCACAAGGCTGGCGAGCCAGATCAGCGCGCCCGCGCCGAGGAAATTGGCGGCAACGAGTGATTGCAGGCGGATCGCGGCCAGCGCGAGCGCGAGCCAGAGTGCGATGAAGCCCCAGTTCAGTCCCGGCGCGAGCGGGTTGGATATCTCCAGCGTCAGCCAGCTGACGCCAAGGAGCGCGGCGAAGCCGAGCACCGGGCGCGACGGGGTTATCAGCGCGGTGAAGAGTGCCAGCAGCGACCAGATCAGCACCGCCGTATTGCGGAAGGCGCTGATATTGAAGGTCTGGGCCGTCAGCATGATCGCCGCGCCAAAAAGGGCCACGCCGATAAGAGCCAGCGCGTGGCCTAGGGCCGGATTGTTCCGGGCAAAAGCCCAGCCCGCTCCGCCAAGGCTTGCCCAGATGGCCGCGAGAATGACCGCAAAGCGGGCAAGTTTGGGCATCCCCGCCCAGTTGGCAGCCACAAAGGTCAGCGCTGCCAGCGCCAGTAATACAGCACCAAGAATGAGCCCCGCTCCCGCCGCGCTCCATTTTCCGGGCCGGCTGGCGGCATCAGCCAGAATCGAATCGCGATGAACGGAATCGATCCAGCCTTTGCTGATCCAGCGGTCGATATCGCGTTCCAGCCTCTTTCCGCCTGCCATCGCCTCGCCTCCCAAAAAACTCCGGAGCCGGAAAAATTGCGCACCGGCCTGCTTTGCGGCACTATGCCCATGGCATTATGCCAACAAGGAGGCAGCCATGAATGTTGCCGGGATACTTGCGCAAAAAGGGCGTGACGTCATCACGATTGCGCCTGACGCCACGCTTGCCGATGCCTGCCATGTGCTCACCGAACACCGTATCGGGGCCGTTGTCGTTGCCGGAAAGGGCGGCGATGTGGTCGGCGTCTATTCAGAACGCGACCTTGTCCGCGCCATTTCTCGCGATGGGCCAGGCGTGCTCGGCCAGCCCGTGTCCTCAGTGATGACGCGTGCGCTTATCACTGCCGCACCGAACACCTCCATTGATGCGCTGATGGAGCTGATGACCGAAAAGCGCGTACGCCACATCATCATCATGGATGAGGGCCGTATGGCGGGGTTTGTGTCCATCGGTGATGTCGTCAAGCGCAAGATAGAGAGTGCCGAGGCCGAGGCCGGGGCGCTAAAGGCCTATATCGAGACCGCCTGACCGCTTGGGCACAGCTGATCAGGCAGAAATGGCAGCGCGGGACTGGCGGGGCTTGTGGAAAACCGTGTTTTCCGCCCGGTTCGCCCTTGCAATTGATACCAAACCTCTTCATATTAGGCGTCCTTTCCGCGTAGGACAGGACTTGCGAAGGCCGCGCCCCCGGCGCTGTCGCGGTGCTTTATGCGCTGAAGCGAGGCTCCTCCGGGAGTTTTGCAGCAAGTCACGAAATACGCGGTTGACACGTGCGTGACGGTTCCATAAAAGCCGCCACCTCGCGTCAAGCGGAAGACATCGGCGGCGGTCAGTTGAGCGCCGGGGCGGAAAGCTGTTGCTCTCCACACCGGCCTGACAAACCTGCTGCAAAAGTCTGAAGCGGGGCGTTGACAGGGAGATCGGGGTTCAATAGACACCGCGCTCCCGACGCCGGGTGGCCCACGAAGCGGGCGGCGCGGCGGGTTCGGATCAGAACGGAAGTTCCTGATTTTAAACCAGCTCTTTGACATTGTTGGTTTTGGAAAGGGAAACGCAGGCGGCGGCGCTCTGCGGACGGAACTGGCCACTGGCCTAGGCCGTCCATTGAGACGCCGACACGTATGCGTTTCTTATTAGTGACGATTGTTCGTCGGTCTTTCGGGTCCGGCGACCACAATCTCCGTCACTTTGAGTACGCTTTATACAGTGTCGTAGTCGGATCAACCTGAGAGTTTGATTCTGGCTCAGAACGAACGCTGGCGGAAGGCTTAACAC
>JBJHCI010000224.1:0-4278 GCA_050485925.1 Maricaulaceae bacterium | reverse complement strand
GTCTCTGTCTTCATGATGGAGGCGCTGTTTGACCCGATGGCGGGCTATTACGCCACGCGCGATCCAATAGGGGCGGGGGCGGACTTTGTGACCGCGCCGGAAATCAGCCAGATGTTTGGCGAGCTTCTGGGCCTGTGGGCGGCGCAGTGCTGGCAGGATATGGGGTCGCCTGAAAGCCTTGTTCTGGCTGAGCTGGGCCCCGGCAAGGGCACGATGATGGCCGACATGCTGCGTGCTGCGCGGGCCGTGCCGGGTTTTGCCGATGCCTTGAAAGTCAGCCTGGTCGAGGCCAGCGCCGCGCTGAAAATGGTGCAGGGCCAGACGCTGGCGAGGGCAGGCGTGCCGGTGGGCTGGGCCAAGAGCCTTGAAACCATCCCCGCTGGTCCGGCGATCATTCTCGGCAATGAGTTTCTGGACTGCCTGCCCGTGCGTCAGGCGGTCATGCGGGACGGGCAATGGCGCGAGCGCGTGGTAGGCCTGGACCCGCAGGACGAGACCCGTTTTGCCTTTCACACCGGCCCGGCGCTGGCCAATGATGATCCTTTCATCCCGCCACGCCTGAAAGACAGCCCTGAAGGTATGTTGATCGAGCTGCGACCGGGTGATGCACAAATCGTGGACGCACTGGCGGCGCGCTTGGCGCGCTATCCCGGCCATGCGCTCTTCATCGATTACGGTCCGGCCCGCAGTGAGCCCGGCGATACGCTGCAGGCGATCCGCGCGCACGAGAAGGTCGATCCGCTGGACGCGCCCGGCACGGCGGACCTTACCGCGCGTGTGGATTTCGAGACCCTGGCCCGGCGGGCTCTGGCGGCGGGCCTTGCCGTCCATGGCCCGCGGGAGCAAGGCGCTTTCCTGAAAAGTCTGGGTATCGAACAGCGCGCCGCGTCCTTAAGCACTGCGCGGCCCGACCAGCGCCCGATTATTGCCCGCCAGCTGCACCGGCTGTGTGATGAGGGTGAGATGGGCACGCTCTTCAAGGTCATCGCCATCAGCGCGCCCGGCCTGCCGCCGCCACCTGGTCTGCCGGTGTTTAAGGAATAATCCGTACACGGGCGATGATTGCGGGTGCAGTTTCTGCCCGCTCGCGCTTTGCGAAGCCGGGCTGCTCTGCTAATAGCCCGCCAACCGGCCAGATGAGGGATATGCGCCATGAAGCTGATGAGCGGGAACGCGAACAGGCCGCTTGCGCGTGCCATCGCCGATTATCTCGACGCCCCGCTCTCCAATGTGGAGATTGAAACCTTCGCCGATGGCGAACTTTTCGTGCGCATTGACGAGAATATGCGCGGTGAGGACGTTTTCCTCATCCAGTCCACCTCCAAACCGGCTAATGACCATCTGATGGAGTTGCTGATCTGCATGGACGCGCTCTCGCGCGCCAGCGCGCGGCGGATCACGGCGGTCATACCCTATTTCGGCTATGCGCGGCAGGACCGCAAAACCGGCGGGCGCACGCCCATTACGGCCAAGCTGGTGGCCAATCTCATTGCCAAGGCGGGCGCAGACCGGGTGCTGACGCTCGATCTCCATGCGGGACAGATCCAGGGCTTTTTCGATATCCCGACTGACAATCTCTTCGCTACGCCCGTTTTCGATGCTGACATCAAGCGCCATTACGACACCTCCGATCTGATGATCGTCTCGCCGGACGTGGGCGGCGTGGTGCGTGCGCGTGCGCTTGCTCAGCGACTCGGAGCCGATATCGCCATCGTTGACAAGCGCCGCCCGAAGGCTGGCGAGAGTGAGGTGATGAACATTATCGGTGATGTGTCGGGCCGACGCTGTATCATCTTTGATGATATCATCGATAGCGGCGGCACGCTGTGCAACGCGGCTGCTGCGCTGAAGAAGGAAGGCGCTGCGGAAGTATCCGCCTACATCACGCACGGCGTTCTGTCGGGCAAGGCGGTCCAGCGTATAGAAGACTCAGTGCTCAAAGAGCTGGTCGTGACCGATTCCATTGATGTCACCGACAAGGCCAATGGCAAAGGCAAGATTCGCGCGCTCGGTATAGCGCCCCTGCTCGGCGAGGCGATCCGGCGTATCGCCAACGAGGAAAGCGTCTCAAAGCTGTTCGACTAGGGCGCCTTTCACTCCTCCTTCAGTGGTGTGAGCTTCACCCGCGTGATCTGGTTGCGGCGGCGTTCTAGTATGTCGAACTGTACGCCATGAAAACGAAAGCGCTGGCCAGGCTCGGGGATGGTCTGTGCCTCGTGGATCACCAGCCCGGCAATGGTGACGGCTTCCTCATCGGGCAGTTCCCAGTCCAGGGCGCGGTTGATCTCCCGAATACCCACAGCGCCGTCGACCATGACTGCGCCCTCGGCGTCGGGGCGGAACTCTTCGGGCGGAGCGACATCGTGCTCGTCCTCGATCTCGCCGACGATCTCCTCAAGGATATCCTCCAGCGTCACCACGCCCATCAGCGCGCCATACTCGTCTACTACGAGGGCGAAATGCTCGCGCTTGGTGCGGAAGGCGTTGAGCTGGTCGATGAGCTCGGTCGTCTCCGGCACGAACCAGGGCTCGCGTTTCAGCGCGCTGATGTCGATTTTCGACACATCCCCGCCTGCCCCGTGCAGGGCGCGGGCGAGATCGCGCACATGGAGCACGCCGACAATGTTCTCCGGCTCGCCCTGCCATAGGGGCAGGCGGGTATGCGGGCTGGTCAGCGCCGCCTCCACCAGCTGTTCTACCGGTTGCTCTATATCCAGCATGACGAGATTTTTCCGGTGGATCATCACGTCGTCGACATTCAGCTCGCGCAGATCCAGCACCCCGCCCAGCATATCGCGGTCGTGCTTGACCACGCTGCCTTCCTGCAGGTGCAGATCGATGTGACCGCGTATCTCCTCATGGGCAGAGAGGACGGGCCCTGTGACGTTCGCGCCGAGCAGTTTCAGCGTCCCGCGCACGACAGCCTGCACACCGGCCACGACGGGGCCGAATAGCATCACCACGATGCGGATGGGCAGAGAGACGGCCATCGCCATGCGGTCGGGGTTGGACAGAGCATAGGTCTTAGGCATGACCTCGGCAAAGACCAGCACAAGGGCTGTCATGACGAGTGTGGCGATCGGCACGCCCGCCTCGCCGAACATGGTAACGAACACGGCGGCTGCGATCGATGAAGCCAGGATGTTGACCAGATTATTGCCAAGCAGGATGGCGCCGATCAGGCTTTCGCGGTCCTCGATCAGATAGCCTACGCGCGCGGCCGCGCCATTCTTCTCTTTTTCCAGCGCGAGCATACGTGCCTTGGATGTCGCGGTCAGCGCGGTCTCTGATCCGGAGAAGAACGCCGACAACAGGAGCAGGATCACGATCCCGGAAAAAGCCCAGCTCATCCAGGCTTCGTAGGTGAAGTCCATCATATCTCTCCTGCCAAGAAAGCTTCGACCTCGGTCGGGTCTTCGCCCTTCGCGATGAACGCGTTGCCGATGCCGTGCGCCAGAATGAGGGTCAGGCCCGCTCCGGCGTTCTTCTTGTCACTGCCCATGCGCGCGGTCAGCGAAGCGGCTTCATACGGTCCGCCGGGCAGGTCTGCGATGCGCACCGGCAATCCAGCCCTCTCCAGAACGGCGCTGGCGCGCCTTGCGTCCGCCGGACCGCAAAGGCCCTTATGGGCCGAGTATCCCAGGGCCAGCACGATGCCGCAGGCAACCGCTTCTCCGTGGATCAGCGCACCCTTGGCCGCATCGGCTTCAAGGGCATGCCCGAATGTATGCCCCAGATTGAGCAGGGCGCGTACCCCGCCCTCGCGCTCGTCCTCGGCCACTATGCGCGCCTTGAAGGCGACCGCATCGGCGATGAGCGGAGTAAGGGTGCCCAGCGCCAGCGGATCGCCCTTGACGACCTCCAGCCGCTCAAACAGCGCGGCATCGGCAATGAGGCCTGCCTTGACGATTTCGGCATAGCCCGCAGCCAGCTCGCGCCGGGGCAGGGTGGCCAGAAACGCACTGTCGGCGATGACGAGGGCGGGCTGGTGGAAGGCACCGACCAGATTCTTGCCGTGCACGGTGTTGATGCCGGTCTTGCCGCCAACAGAGGAATCCACCTGTGCCAGCAGCGTTGTGGGCATCTGCACGAAAGGACAGCCGCGCTTCATGATGGCGGCGGCAAACCCGGCCAGATCGCCCACCGTGCCACCACCAAGCGCGATAAGTGCTTCGCCGCGCTCCATATTGAGGTCAAGCAGCTTGCCGGTCAGCGCTTCCAGGCTCTGCCAGCTCTTGATGCTCTCACCCCCGGAAAGCGCGATGACATGCAGGGACA
>JBJHCI010000223.1:0-4299 GCA_050485925.1 Maricaulaceae bacterium | reverse complement strand
ATTCCCTGTCGGTGAAACAGGCGCTGGAAGTCGGCCTGATGCAGGCCGGGATCACCGTGCACGATATCGGCCTTGCGCTTTCGCCCATGGCCTATTTCGCCCAGTTCGACCTGGACGTGCCAGCCGTCGCCATGGTCACCGCCAGCCACAATTCGAACGGCTGGACAGGCGTGAAGATGGGCGTGGAGCGCCCGCTTACCTTCGGCCCGGACGAGATGAGCCGCCTGAAAACCATCGTGCTGGACGGCCTTGGCAAGGCCCGTCCGGGCGGCGGTTATGTGCGCGAGCATGGCGTGCGCGAGCGCTATATCGCCGACCTAGTGGGAGGCTATCGGGCTACGCGCAAGCTGAAAGTGGTTGCCGCCTGCGGCAATGGCACGGCGGGTGCCTTTGCGCAGGACGCGCTGGAGGCGATGGGGGTTGAAGTCGTGCCGCTGGACTGTGAGCTGGACCACACTTTCCCGCGCTATAATCCGAACCCGGAAGATATGAAGATGCTGCACGTGCTGGCCGAGGCCGTGCGCGAGCACAAGGCCGATGTCGGCCTTGCCTTTGATGGCGACGGAGACCGCTGCGGCGTGGTCGATAATGAGGGTGACGAGATTTTCGCCGACAAGGTCGGCCTGATGCTCGCCCGTGACCTCTCAGCTGACCACCGGAACGCGACCTTCGTCGTCGATGTCAAATCGACCGGGCTCTATGCGATTGATCCGGTGCTGAAAGCCAACGGCGCGAAGACCGACTACTTCAAGACCGGCCATTCCTACATCAAGCGCCGCGCTCACCAGCTGGGGGCCCTGGCAGGCTTTGAGAAGTCGGGCCATTTCTTCCTGCAGCCGCCTGTCGGCCACGGCTATGATTGCGGGCTGACTGCCGCACGCTGTGTCATCGCCATGCTGGACCGCAACCCGGACAAGACCATGGCCGACCTGAAACGCGACCTGCCGGTCAGCTATGGCTCACCCACCATGTCGCCCTCCTGCCCGGACGAGGTGAAATACCGGGTCGTTGACCGGATCATCGCGGACTTTCAGGCCAAGAAGAGCGCTGGCGAAAAGATTGCCGGGCGGGATATCGCCGATATCAACACCGTGAACGGCGTGCGCTTCACCTTTGCAGACGGAGCCTGGGGCCTGATCCGCGCGTCCTCCAATACCCCCAATCTGGTCGTGGTGGTGGAAAGCTTGTCATCCAAGGACGATGTGCGGGCGATTTTCGGCGCGATCAAGCACGAGCTGGCGCGCCACCCCGAGGTGGGCGGGTTCGATCAGGAGATCTAGGCTATTCGCCCAGCGATCCAAGGGTGAAGAGTGTCACGCGGATCGAGATGGAGTGCGATTGGCCAAGATTGCCGATTTCAAGATCGCGGGCATCGTAGACAATGCGCACATCGGTGCATTCATCGCGGTAGATCAGGCTGATATCCTGACGCCGGGTGATGCCGCGGCCCAGATCGCGTGCGCTGCGATAGCCCAGATACCAGTTCTCGGTGAGCTGAAAGCTGCCCCGCACGGTCATGGATTCGCGTACCTGCGCAGCGACATTCACGTCATCTACGATCGAATAGGTCAGGTTCGCATTCAGCCGCCACACCGAGGTGCTGGCGTAAAGGTCTGTGCGGCTGGCCTGGCCGGTGCGGGAATCGAAACGGGCCTGGCTGCCCACCTCGAACATACTGCCGAAATTCACCTCCAGATTGGCGACCCAGTCCGATGCCTTCTCGTCAAGCCCCGAACCCGGACCGAAAGAGCCGTCATCGTCCAGCCGGTAGCTGCGCCCCGCAAAGGCTGTCACATCGGGCAGGGCGGGAACGGAGGTGTGGAAACTCGCCGTCAGGCCCGCATTGATACGCGTGCCCTCCTCCCACAGATCATACCCGTTGGAGCGGTTGCGTGAGAACAGATTGGCGGTGTTCAGCTCGAACCCGGCACTGTCCTCTCCCGGTGCTACTTCACTGGCACTGATCCCGGTTGACGAGATGAGCTGCACCCTGGGAGCCAGTATGGTATCGCCCAACCCGCCCGGTCGCACCAGCGGCCAAGAGAGGTCGACGCCTGCGCTCGCCAGCGATCGCTCGAACCCTACCGTCTCGCTCGCCGTGCCAACCGTCCGTGTATAGCGGTAGAGATCACCGCGCGCTGTGGCGAACGGCATGGCCTTCACGCCGGCGGGGAGGATGAATGTGCGTGCCCAGTCAAGCTGGCCGGTCGCCCGGGCATAGTCCTCGCCCTGCTCGCGGGTGAAATAGACACCCGAGCCATGAAACCGGGCCGAGCCCGCCCAGTCAGGGATTGGCAGACGATAGTCGGCTTCGACAAGCGGCGCGATCACCGGCAGGGCGGCATCGGGTGTCGTGGTGCGCAATGACTGGAAGCTGATCGCCGAAGCGCTGAAGAAATAGCGCCGGTCGCGGCCGGTGATATGCGCCTCGCTGGGCAGGAAACGGCGCTGGTTCAGCCGCCCGAGCATGGAATCGCGATAGATATCGCCGAGCAGGCCGTAACGCGTGAGGTAGAGCGGATCGCTCACCCTTTGCAGGTTGAAGCTCCACGACCAGCCGGGCGCGATATCGAAATCGCCGGTGGCCACCAGGTGCCCGCGCCAATCACGCTGGCCGATTGGGCCGTCGCGGTCGAACTCGGCCTCATGGGTGAAGCTGCCGCGCACCCGCACATCGCCCGACCAGAAGCGCCGCCGGTAATCAAACGCGGCCAGCGGGTTGTACTCGGCATGGTAGCGCGGCGCGATCACCACGTCCTGATGCGGCGATATCGCCCAGTAATAGGGCTGCTGGTAGGAGAAGCCCAGCCGGTTGGAAATATCCACGGACGGAATCAGGAAGCCTGACTTACGCGGCACGGACGGATCAGCATGGGCGAAGACCGGGCTGTAGATCACCGGCGCGCCGAGCACCTCCAGGCGCGCATCGCGGTAGTAGATCATCTCCGATTCAGGGTCGCGGGTGACCTCGCTGGCCGCGATCCGCCAGGTCGGGCTGCGCGATCCGTCCTCGCACAGATTGCAAGCGGTATAATAGGCCCGCAGCAGGTTGATCACCCCGGAAGGGCGGCGCACCGCATAGGCCGCGGCTGCCCGTCCGCGATTGTCCAACAGCATGGCGAAACCGGCAGCGATGCCCTCATCCCAGCCATCGGCCAGCTCGATCTCGTCGGCGGTCTGGGCCGGATTGTCGCCTTCATGCAGGCGTACATTGCCACGGGCGATGATCCGGCCTTCCACAGTCCGGTATTCCAGCTCATCGGCAAACAGCAACCGGTCGCCGGACTGGATGGCGACATCGCCGCGCGCGATCACGACACCGCTCTCGCGGTCCTGCTCGACATGGGCGGCATCGATGAAGACCGGCTGGCCGTCCTGTTCCTGGGACAACGCGACCGCTGGTAGCGCCGCCCCCCAGATCAGCGCGGATGCCGCGCAAGCTGTCCTGAACGGCAGCTTCATGCCCTATCCGCTCCGAAGTGACCCCTCGCCAGTGGCGTTCACTCCTACCCCATAGCAGCGGCAGCGTCCATTGGCCCGGCTGCGCACCCGGCCTCTGTCACAAAACCTGACCAAGCGTGATCGGCACACCGCTTGCGTGATGACGGCGGGCCTGCCACTAACCGGCAGAAATCAGTATCAGGGGAGCCTTGCGCCATGTGCGGAATTGTAGGTGTGGTAGGCCACGCGGAGGCCGAGGTCTTCATCCTCGACGGGCTCCGGCGTCTGGAATACCGGGGATATGATTCCGCCGGGATGGCCGTAATCACCCGCGATGGGACGCTGAGCCGACTGCGCGCCGCGGGCAAGGTCGCCGCGCTCGCCGAGCTGATTCCGGCAGGGCTGGGCGGCGTCGCCGCCATCGGTCATACGCGTTGGGCAACCCATGGCGCGGCGAACGATGCCAATGCCCACCCGCACAAGGCAGGTCGCGTGCTCGTTGTCCACAACGGGATCATCGAGAACTTCAAGGCCCTGCGCGAGGAAATGGCCGCCGCCGGGCGGACTTTTTCCAGCCAGACCGATACCGAGGTCGTGGCCCATCTCATCGACGCGGCCCTGGATCGAGAAGGCTCGCCCGAAGCGGCCCTGCTGGCCGTCCTGCCCCGCCTTGAAGGCGCGTTCGCGCTGGGCGTGATGATAGAGAATGAACCGGACCTGATCCTGGGCGCGCGCAAAGGCGCCCCGCTGATAGCGGGCCTGGACGAGGCGCAGGGCTATCTCGGTTCCGATCCGCTGGCCCTGTCCGGCCATGCGCGCCGGATCATCTTTCTGGAAGATGGAGACTTGGCCGTGATC
>JBJHCI010000222.1:0-4302 GCA_050485925.1 Maricaulaceae bacterium | reverse complement strand
GCTTCTACTCGGTCGTGGCTGGCTGGGTCGTGGCTTATGTCGTCCAGATGGGCACGGGCCAGTTTATGGGCCTCGCGCCGGATGTCGTAGCAGGCCGGTTTGAAGAACTGGTCGGCGATACCAATGCGGTCATCGGCTGGCACACGGCCTTCATGGTCGTGACGGTTGGCATCGTCTCTCTGGGGGTGACCAAAGGCATTGAGCGCGCTGTCACCATTTTGATGCCGCTCTTCTTCGTCATGCTGCTGTCGCTGGTGATCTATGCGGCGTTCACTGCCGACATGGCTGGCGCGCTGGAATATCTGTTCACGCCGGACTTCTCTGAGATCGGCCCGCAGACCTTCCTGGCCGCGCTTGGGCAGGCCTTTTTCTCCATCGGGGTGGGCGGCGCTATCATGATCACCTATGGCTCCTACCTGCCACGTTCAGACAATCTGGCGGGATCGTCCGTGATCATTACCGGTGCCGATACGATGGTGGCTATCGTCGCCGGTCTGGCCATCTTCCCGTTCGTCTTCGCGTTCGCGCTGGACCCGGCTGCCGGCCCGGCCCTGTTCTTCCAGACTCTGCCGAGCGCGTTCGCGCAGATGCCTGCGGGTCAGTATGTGGGTACGGCCTTCTTCATCCTGGCCTTTATCGCGGCGCTGACCTCGTCCATCTCGCTTTTGCAGGTCGTGGTGGCGTTCGCGGAGGAGCATACCGATTTCGGCAAGACCGGGTCGGCCATCTTCTTCGGCGTGATTATCTGGCTGGTGGGCTGCGGCGCGGCGTTCTCCGGTGGGTATTTCGACCTGCTGGACACGCTGTCGGGCAGCGTATTCCTGCCGCTGGGCGGATTGCTGATCGCGCTCTTCACCGGCTGGGTGGTGGCCCGCTCGCTGATGCGTCATGAACTCGCCGGAGCGTCTGATCTGGTGTTCAACACCTGGCGCTTCCTGATCCGGTTCGTGGCACCGATCGCGGTTGCGCTTATTCTTGCCGGGGGCATCGCGAGCGCGTTCGGTGTCTCACTGCCCTTCCTCAACGGTTAAGGGTCGCGCCATCATGGCCTGCACAGGCAGGCCATGATGGGACCGCTCCTGTCTAACCCAGCTCCGCCCCGAAACGGTCGGTGGCACGCACCAGCGCGTCGACTATGCCCGGCTCTCCGGCGGCATGGCCGGCGTCGGGCACGATCTCCAGCGCCGCATTGCGCCAGTTCTGCGCCAGCAGCCAGGCCGTCCGGGGTGGGGTGACCATGTCATAGCGTCCCTGAACGATCTGGCCCGGGATGCGGCTGAGATGGTGGGTATCGTCAATGAGGATGCCGTCGCGTTCCAGAAAGCCCTGATTGACAAAGTAATGGGTTTCCAGGCGGGCCAGCGCGTCAGCGCGGCGCTGATCAGGATTGAGCGCGTCTGCATCGGGCAGAAGGCTGATCAGCGCGTTCTCCCAGCGCGCCCAAGCCAGGGCGTCCTCCCGGCGTTCCTGCACGGGCGCATGCATGACGCGCGCATGATAGCTTCGGAGTACATCTTCGCGCTCGGCGGGGCTTAGCCGCTGCGTTAGATCAGACCATGCATCGGGGAATATCTGGTTGGCACCGCTTGTGTAGAACCAGTCAATCTCGGCCTTGGTACAAGCAAACACGCCGCGCAAGACAAGCGCCATAACCTGATACGGACAAGTGCGCGCATAGGCCAGCGCCAGGGTAGCGCCCCAAGAGCCGCCGAACACGACCCAGCGTTCTATGCCGAGGGCAGCGCGCAGCCTTTCCATGTCGCTGGTAAGGCGTCCGGTATCGTTCGCGGTTACGCTGGCGAACGGCACCGATCGCCCACACCCGCGCTGATCGAAGATCACGATGCGGTAAATGGCGGGGTCGAAGAAGCGCCGCATGGACGGGGCGGCCCCGCCGCCTGGTCCGCCATGCAGGGCGATGACAGGCAAGCCATCAGGGCGTCCGCACTCTTCATAATAGATCTGATGCCCCTCGCCCACATCCAGCATACCGGTGCGGTAGGGTTCTATCGCCGGGTAAAGCCCGGTCCGTTGTCGGCGCCGCTGGGTATCCATGGTAGGCTGGTGCTCAGCTGGGGTGAAGATTCACTTTGAGTACATTGAGACTATGCGGTTTTATGGGGTATCGGAAGCAAGGCCGCTCAGCTTTTCGCGGCGGCAGATAGATTGAGGCCTTTGTGATCTCCGGTTTCGCGCTGCGCGCCAGCCTGATCATCGTGTTCATGAGCTGTGCGGCGTGTGCTGGTCAGCCTGTGGATATCGCCAGCCGCTCTACGGCGGACATCCCCGTCAGCGCCCAGGAAGATTTGCGTACCGCCATGGCGGCCCTGCGCACGCGTCAGGCAGAAGCAGGCGGATGGACGCTCGGCGGAAGCGGGTCGGCGCGCGGCCTGATGAGCCGGCTTGTCGGGGGTGCTGCGTCCCGCAGTGATGCCGTCCGTAGCTATCTCGACACGGCGGGTGACAGTGCGGCCTCTTATCTTGCCGGGGATATCGTGCTGGCTGCAGGGCTGGCCAGTGACGTGGCCGAAGCCGCCGATGTCGTGGCGAGTGCCCGCGTAGCTCTGCCCGAGAGCCTGCTGGTGCGTGATATTGCCGAGGTGGAGAGCGCGATTTCTGCCATGCGCCGTGCCCGCACATTCTTTCAGGCCGTAGCGACCGATGACCGCGCCGGTTTCGGTTCTGCAGAACGGGTAACCATCAGCGAGGCACTCTCACGGCTCGACCGGTCCATCGGCGCGCTCGTGCGGTCTGCGGACGCACTGGCCGATCGGCGCTGGGCGGTCAGTAACCAGCCGGTAGGCTAGGCTTTCATGGATACCCTCCTGCATTTCGATCCTGAGAGCGTTCAGGGCTTTCTCGCACGGGAGGAGGGCGAGGTGCTGGCCCGTCACGTGCGGGCCTTGAACCTACCCGGCCCCGTGCTGGAGATCGGCTCGTGGTGTGGTCGCTCATCCGTCTGGCTGGGGCTGGCAGCGCGGGAACAGGGCCGCATCGTCTATGCGCTCGACCATCATCGTGGCTCTGAGGAGCATCAGCCTGGCGAAGCCTATCACGATCCGGCCCATTTCGATGCCGAGCTGGGGCTTGTGGACACGCTGCCCGCCTTCCGCCGCTCCATCGCGCTGGCTGGGCTGGAAAGAACCGTGATTGCACTCGTCGGTCCGTCAGCCGTGATCGGGGCCAATTGGGCGACCTCTCTTTCGATGGTGTTCATCGATGGCGGGCATGCGATGGAAACGGCGGTCGCCGATTACCGCGCGTGGGCGGGCCATGTTCAGCCCGGAGGGATACTCGCGATTCATGATGTGTTCCCGAACCCGGCAGATGGCGGGCGTCCGCCTTACGAGATCTGGAAACTGGCGGTGGCATCTGGCCTGTTCGAGCCACTTGAGCGGGTCAATTCACTCGAATTTCTCAGACGGCTTTAGCGGGCGTTCCAGCCACGCATTGCGGCGGGCATGGCGGATCAAGAGGTCCGAACCGGGAGAAAGCTGATCCAGCGCATCGGCAGCCAGGATCACCGCGCCTGCTGTCCAGGACGGGCGCTCCTTCGGCCAGACATCGCCAATCTCGTACTGCCAGCCCATCCAGTAGCCGCCATCGGGCGCGGCCAGCGGGGCAAGCTCGCTCACCAGAGCGCGGGCAACGTCGCGCCGTCCGGCAGCAAGGCAGGCAAGGGCGAGTTCTGCGGTTTCGGCTGCTGTTACCCAAGGCTCGCCGGTAACGCAGCGGCACCCGAGATCCGCAACCACAAACCGGTTCCAGCCTTCATCTAGGCGCGCACGCGCCTCTGCTCCGGTCAGAACTCCGGTAAGGACGGGATAATACCAGTCCATCGCGTAGTTGGAGCGGTCCACGCCTTTGCGGTCGAAGCGTTCGGGGCTGTGGGTCAGGGCGTAGGCGATACCGGCGCGGGCATGGGCCCAGTCGGGGCGCTCCTCGCCCAGCGCCTCGGCCATGCGCAGCCCGCACTCAAAGCTCTTGAACAGCGAGGCATTGCCCGCGCGCAGGGCATCGACCTCTTCCAGCTTCTGGCCGGGATCGGGCATGCGCCACACCACGTCGCCGTGCGCGGTCTGCAGGCCCGCTACGAAGTCCAGCGCACGCGTCACCATCGGATAGTGGCGGGCAATCAGGCGTGGTTCGTCCAGAGCCAGCGCGCTGCGCATCACGGTGACGGCGGCATAGCCGGCAAAATTCGTATCGCGTGCGGTGACGGGGAGCGGCGGCGGCGCGATGCGTTCGCCGCTCTCATCCATGGGGATGCCGGCCCCCAACTCCCCGGTCCAGCCGCCATCG
>JBJHCI010000221.1:0-4313 GCA_050485925.1 Maricaulaceae bacterium | reverse complement strand
CAAAAAGGCCTGGGTGAAGAACGTCGTCGCGCTGGGCCTCGCTTCAGGCTTCCTCGAACCGCTGGAATCCACCTCCATCCATCTCATACAGAGCGGGATTGCGCGCCTGCTCACCCTCTTCCCCAGCCGCGATTTCGAGCCGGCCGATATCGAGCGCTATAACTTCATGATCGCGCGCGAGTTCGCGCAGGTGCGAGACTTCATCATCCTGCACTATCACCTGACCGAGCGGGAGGACACGCCGCTCTGGAAATACTGCCGCTCCATGGACGTGCCGGAGGCGCTGAAGGAGAAATACCGCATATTCGAGAGCCACGGGCGCATCTTCCGCGACAATGACGAGCTCTTTAACGATACGAGCTGGTTTGCCGTAATGATCGGTCAGGGCTTGGTACCGCGCAGCTATGATCCGGTGGTGGAGGCCATGGATATGAACACCACGCGCGCCCGCCTGAACGAGCTGCATTCGGTGATCCGCAATTGCGCCGACCAGATGCCCGGCCATGCCGACTTCATTGCCACGAACTGCGCCGCGAAAGCAGCGTGAGGAAGCCCGGTTTTCCTTGCGCGACGTTGTTTCACCTGAAATGATAGCGCTAACAAATCGAGGGCGAAATGCCCCGCAGCCGATCTGAGGGAGGATCACCATGACCCGGAAACGCAATTTCGCGCTCCTGACAGGTGCCAGCACGCTGGTGCTGTTCCTGGCCGCCTGTGACGCGCCGGATGCGGGCGGGGATACACCGCCTCTGACGATGAGCGCACAGGGTGCAGACGGCCCGCTCCTCGCCCGGTTCGACTGGTTCCACTATGAGGGCGGCGATCCGGCTTATGAGGCCTTCCCGGCTGGCGAGGGCGAGTTCCAGAATCCGGTGATTAGCGGCTTCTACCCCGATCCGAACATCTTACAGGTGGGCGAGGATTATTACCTGACCACCTCCACCTTCGCCTACTTCCCCGGCCTTCCGGTGTTCCACAGCCGCGATCTCGTGAACTGGACGCAAATCGGCAATGCGCTGGACCGCACCGACATGGTGGATTTCGGCAATCTGGGGCTTTCGCGCGGCATCTTCGCGCCAGCGATGGCCTACCATGAAGGCACATTCTACATGCTCAACACGTGTGTGGACTGCGGCGATAATTTCATCATCAGCGCGACCGATCCTGCCGGGCCGTGGTCGGCACCGGTCTGGCTGCCTGATCTTGCGGGCGGGATTGATCCCTCCCTCTTCATCGACGAGGACGGGCGCGCCTACATCCTCAATAACGGCCCGCCCGACCGCGAGCCGGAATATGACGGCCACCGCGCGGTGTGGATCCAGGAATTCGACATGGAGACCCTCTCCACCTTCGGCGAGCGCGTCGTGCTGGTCGATGGCGGGGTGGATTTCTCCACCCAGCCGATCTGGATCGAGGGTCCGCACATCTACAAGGTGGACGGGCTCTACTATCTGATCTGCGCCGAAGGCGGCACGGCCGAAGGCCATTCGCAGGTCGTGCTGCGCTCGGAAAACCCGATGGGGCCGTATGAGGCGTGGGACGGCAATCCCATCCTCACCCAGCGCGATCTGCCGCGCGACCGGCCCTTCCCCATCACGTCTGCCGGCCATGCAAGCTTTGTTACCACGCCGTCGGGCGAGTGGTGGGGCACCTTCCTCGCCGTGCGCCCCTATGGCGATGATCTTTACAATACCGGGCGGGAAACCTTCCTGATGCCGGTCAGCTGGGAGGGGGGCTGGCCGCGCATGACCGGCGATGGCGACCTGATCCCCTACGCGCACCCCCGTCCGGACCTGCCGCCACAGGAACCGGCAGACCCGCCCATGTCGGGCGCATTCGAGGTGCATGAGGACTTTTCAGGTCCCCTGCCGCCGCACTGGATGATGCTGCGCCTGCCGCAGGAGAGCTGGCATGATCTGGACAGCGAACCGGGCAGCCTCGTGCTCGCCGCGCGCAATGTGGCGCTGGGCGACAATGCCAACCCGTCCTATCTCGGGCGCCGCCAGCAGCACATGTATGCCAGCGCCTCCATTCGCATGCGCTTTGAGCCGCAAGCGGCGGGCGACCGTGCCGGGCTCGTGGCCCTGCAGAGCGATGAATACTGGTACTTCATCGGCCTTGCCCGCGATGGAGATGGCGATGTGATCCGCGTGGAACGCCGCGCCGGGCCGGAGCAGGACGTGCATGGCGAAATCCTCGCCAGCGTGCCCTTCGAAGGTGAGGCGGGCGCACCGCTGGACCTGCGCGTCACGGCGCGGGCCGGCGAGTACGATTTCCACTACGCGCTTGAAGAAGGCCAGTGGCAGCCTTTGCTGGAAGACGCGGACGGCTCGCTCCTCTCCACCCGGATCGCAGGCGGATTTGTCGGCGTCACCATGGGGCCGTACGCTTACCGGGCCAGACCCTAGGCCGGAATGGCACTGCCCGGACACACCACATCGTGTCCGGCGCAGTACTCTGGAGGCCGCGCGACGCGGCCTCACGCTTTGGGATCGAAAATGTCCTCGATTTTGAGGCCGAACACCTCGGCCAGCGTGAAGGCGAGCGGCAGGGACGGGTCGAACTTGCCGGTCTCCACCGCGTTGATTGCCTGACGCGACACCCCTGCCCGCTCGGCCAGATCAGCCTGGCTCCAGTCACGTTCGGCGCGCAGCACCTTGAGGCGGTTTTTCATTGGACCGCCCCTCTAACGATAGCGCCCGCGTACGAAACACGCCGCGATGCCCTGCCCGCCCACAATCGCCGGCAACACCCAGATCAGACCTATCTCGGGGAGCAGATCGCTCGCCTGCTGGGCGAAGGCGTAGGCAAAGCTCAGGAAAGCCACGGCCCCTGCCGAGATCAGGTTCGCCTCGGCGATCACCGCGCGCTGGAACTCGTCCATGGAGCGGAAAAAGGTGATGAAGGCGTGCAGGCCGTACAGCGCGGGAATTACCGGCAATATGGCGATGAGGATACGCAGCCAGTCCGCCTCGATCATATCGCCCCGGATCACCGTGATGGAGCCGAACAGGACGGCGGTATAGCCCACCATGGCGATCAACATGTGCAGCATGTAGCGGCGGGCGTGGGGATTGTTAGTCGATGTCATGATGGGTATCTCCCCTTGTCTGGCGGCGTTCGGACAGGAAACGGGCAAGGCGCGAATTGAAGGCGCCCGGCTGGTCGATCATGATGAAATGACGCGCACCCTCGATCACCTCCACGCGGCCATCGGCCAGCGATGCGTACTGTGCGCCATACATCGCCTCTATGGTTGCCGCGTCCACCGGGGCGCCCTCGGCCCAGGGTGCGAGCACGAGGACCGGTGCACTCACCTGCGAGAGCACGGGCGTAAAGTCGCTGCCCGAAACCTCGCCGAAGGCGCGGGCAATCGTCTGCTGGTCAGAGGCGGCAAACCATCCGCGCATGGTGTCGTGAAACCCCGTATCGAGGCTCTGCACCGGCAGGCCCTGATCCATCATGGCGAGGAACTGGGCATGCGGCACGGCGCCCATCTGGGCGGCGAACATCTCACCCGATGCGGCGGCCTGCTCCGGCGTTGCGGTCGGATTGAACAGGCGGGCATAGAAGGGCACCGAATCGACAACCATCACCGCGCTGACGGCCTCCGGGGCGTGCACCGCAACTTGCAGGGCGACCTGTCCGCCTAGTGAATGACCGACCACGCTGACATCGGTGTAGCCACCTTCAGCGATATACCCGGCCAGCGCCTCAGCCGCGCCCTCGATAAAGCCGCCTTCATTCGCGGTCGCAGGCACACCGGCGAAACCGGCCAGCGTGAAGACATGCATGTCCGCGCTGTTACCCAGCGCCGCCACGGCGCCGTCCCACGTCGCGCCTGACGAGGCGAGGCCGGGCACGAAAAACACCGTCTGGCCCGAACTGTCGCCGGAACGCTCCACCACGAACCGGTCTTCAGCGCCCGCTGCGCCTGCCAGAACGAGCGCGCTTGCCGCCCCCGCCATCACTGAACTTTTCACACTCCCCCACATCAGAACCTCCGTTGAATGTCATGGGTGATATTCATTTTGTAAGGTACACATGACATCACCAGACACATCTGTCAACTACACCTTACAAATTGTCGGGTGAGGGTGATTTTTGGAAGGTGGGTTGGGGCCGTTAACGTCCGGCTGAGCGTGAGCGAGGTCCGGGGAGCCATGCCTCTAAAGTTGGATCCCGGCTTCCGCCGGGAAAACGAAGAAAGGGATTAGGGAAAAGGGATATTAAACCGGCAGTTCGGTCGTGTTCTTGATCGCTTCCATCGCAAAGCTGGCGCTGACGTCCGAGAGCGGCGCTATCGCGATGAG
>JBJHCI010000220.1:0-4344 GCA_050485925.1 Maricaulaceae bacterium | reverse complement strand
CTCCTATCAATGCCGAAAATTGTCCGTGTGACGGAAGGGTTTCCTATGAGTGAAGCAAAGCGCCTGATTGTAGGGCTGTCCGGGGCATCCGGCGTGATTTACGGGGTCCGTGCGCTCGAAGCGCTGCACCAGCTTGGTATCGAAACCCATGTCGTGGCCAGCAAGGCGGCCGAGATGACGCTGGGCTATGAGACAGGAATGAAGCCTGCAGAGCTGAAGGCTCGCGCTGACTATCTCTATCAGTTTCCCGATGTGGGCGCGCCGATTGCATCGGGCTCGTTCCGTACGCTCGGCATGCTGATCGCGCCCTGCTCGATCAGGACGATGAGCGAGATCGCCAGCGGCGTTACCTCCAGCCTGCTCACGCGCGCAGCCGACGTGGTGCTGAAAGAGCGCCGTCTGCTGGTGCTGATGGTACGCGAGACACCGTTCCATCTGGGTCATCTGCGCACCATGACGCAGCTGGCCGAGATGGGCGCGGTCATCCTGCCGCCCTTGCCCGCCTTCTACGCCCACCCGGAAAGTGTCGACGATATCGTCAACCAGTCCGTCGGCCGGGCGCTCGACCTCTTCGGCCTGGACTGGGATGCGACGAAGCGCTGGGGCGAGGATATCGCGCAAGGCCGGCGCCCCGGTGCGGGGCGCAAGCGGTGAGGGCCTCGGACGCGCTTGCAAGCAGCCCGCTATGGCGGTTCGCCACCACGCATTATGCCCGTGAAGGCGTCAAACCTGCCGCGCTTGCTCTACAGGATACCGGACTGGATGTGCCGCTGGCCTTTTGGATCTGCTGGGCGGTGAGCGAGGGACGCGACCCGATGCCGCGCCTTGAAGAGGCGCGCACAATCAGCGCGCGCTGGAACCTGGATGTGGTGCATCCCCTGCGCGGCGCACGGAACGTGCTCAAGACCCCACCAGACTTTGCCGATACGGCGCTGGCGCGCGCCCTGCGCCAGCAGATTCTCGATGCCGAGCTGGATGGTGAGGCGATCGTGCTCGGTGCGCTGGAAGCGTTGGACCTGCCGGCGCTCGAGACAGGTGCCAGCCGCCGCAGCGAGGCGTTCGACTGTCTTCGCGCCTGCCGTGGCGGCCCGGGGGCGGATACCCCCCTGCAAGGCTTCATAGAGGCCATTTTCTCCGATGGGAAAAAAGAGTAAGGTCTGCGCGCGTTGCAGGGCTGGATTCCTGACGGAACGGGGCAACGCAGGTTTTTCAACGGTGTCCATCACGGATATGCCCCCTGTCAGGGGTGTTGTCCCGGCTACGCAGGTGTCTCACGCGCCATGTTCGGTGATCTCAACGAAGATCAATTGCTCGCCAAGCTGGAGGAGCTGCGCCGGGAGCACCGCGCACTTGACGCCGAAGTGCGAGCTGCACAGGAGTGCGGAGTGGTGGACCAGCTCAAGCTGATGCGCCTGAAACGTCGCAAACTGCTGCTTAAGGACCAGATATTCATCATCGAAGACCAGCTCAATCCCGACATCATCGCCTGAACATCTGCCCTCCAAACCTCGACGCGGGCGCTCCCGCGCACTAGCCTTTGCCTCACGATTTTCTTGAGGGAGGCTATTCCATGAGCGTTCACAAGACGGGCCGGGCGCTTGCCCTTCTGCTCGCCAGCGCTGTTCTCACCCTTCCGGCCACCGCCATTTCCGCCCATGCGCAGGAAGAGGCCCGGCCGGTCACCATCAATGACCTGTTCCAGGTCCGCCAGGCCGGTCAGGTGCTGATCTCGCCCGATGGCGGTCAGATCGCCTTCACCGTGTCCGTGCCGCGTGATCTGCGCGAAGGACAGAGCGATGGCGTGCCTTTGAGCCATCTGCGTATCGCCAATGCGCCCGGTGCCGTCCGGACCCTTATAGGTGGTGACGATACGGTGGGCGCGGTCAGCTGGCATCCTGATGGCGAAAGCCTGACTTTCGTGGGCCGGCTTGGCGAAGATCAGGGTATGGGGCTTTACCGCGTACCCGCCGCTGGCGGCGCGCCGGAGCGCATCTTCACGCCAGAAGGCCCGATGCAGGGCTATGTGCTCTCACCCGATGGCGAGCACATCTTCTACATCGCGCGTGAGCCCTCTTCGAACGGATCGGACCTGCGTGAACGGGGCTTCCGGGCGAATATCTACGAGGAAAACCTGCCCGTTTCCTATGTCTGGCGCGCACCGCTGGACGGTGGCGATGCGACCCGCTTCGACCTGCCGGGTCACGCCTCCGCACTGCGCATCAGCTCTGACGGAGCGACGCTGGGCGTGGTGCTCGCGCCGACTGCTCTGGTTGACGATTCGCTGATGGAGCAGCGCTGGAATTTCGTTGATGTACAGAGTGGCGAACTGATCGCGACCGCTTCAACGCCCGGCAAGCTGGGCGGCGGAGAGTTCTCGCCTGACGGCTCGCAGTTTGCGTTCCTGGCAGGTATCAACCGATCTGATTCCACGGCCGGTACAATCCATGTCGCCAACGTGCAGACGGGCGAATACGCCCAGATCGCGCCGGACGCGCAGCACCATATTCAGGCCTTCCAGTGGCGCGGGGACGAGATTTTCGCGCTCGCCCATATCCGCCAGTCCAGCGCGTGGATCCGCTATTCGCCCGATGGTGAGGAGCAGTCACGTACGGAGCATGGTGGCTGGGTTGCCCATTCAGTGAGTCTGTCGGCTGATGGCTCGACGGTGGCGTTCGTGGCCGACAGCCCGAACCATCCGCGCGATGTTTATGCCGGGGCGATCGACGAAGCGCCAGCCCGCTGGGCCAATCTCAATCCTTGGCTTGCAGACCGGGCGCTGGGCGATCAGCGCGTGGTGCGCTGGCGTGCTCGCGACGGCGTGGAAGTGGAAGGCGTGCTGATCACCCCACAGGGAGAGCGTCCGGAAAATGGCTGGCCGATGATCACGGTAGTCCATGGCGGACCGGAAGCCCATGACCATAATGGCTGGCTGACCGGCTATTCCCGTCCTGGCCAGATCGGTGCGGGCGAAGGCTTCGCGGTGCTCTATCCCAACTATCGGGGCTCTACGGGCCGGGGTTTCCACTTCATCGAGCTCGATCATCTCGACCCGCCGGGGGCCGAATTCCTCGATATCGTGGACGGGATTGGTCATCTGGCCAGTGAAGGCCTGATTGATCCGGCACGCGTCGGCATTACCGGCGGATCCTATGGCGGCTTTGCGTCGGCTTGGGGTGCGACCTATGCCAGCGAGCATTTCGCCGCTTCAGTGCCGTTCGTGGCACTGACCGATCTCATCTCCTTTATGGGCAATACTGATATCCCGGTGGAGATGGTGGACGTCCACTTCATGTATTATCCGTGGCAGAACTGGGAATGGTATTTCGAGCACTCCCCCATCATGAATGCGGAAGGGTCCAACACACCCACGCTGATCATGCATGGCGAGACCGATACGCGCGTGGCCCCGTCCCAGTCCTACATCCTCTATCGGTATCTGAAACTGGCAGGTGAAGCGCCGGTGCGCCTCATCACCTACCCGGACGAGGGCCACGGCCTGCGCCGGGCGGCCGCCCAGTATGACTATGCCCACCGGCTGATGGGCTGGATGCGTCATTATCTGACCGGCCCGGGCGGGGAGATGCCGTCGACGGATCTCGATATCGACGCGCTGCTCGCAGCCGACTAGAGAGAGGTCCGACGCGTGATGTGCCCCGCCTTCCGCGCCGGAAGGCGGGGCATCCATATCAGGACAAGGATAAAGGGGAGAGTGAGATGACCGAGACCGATCTGAGGGTAGACGGCAAAGTGGCCCTCATCGCGGGCGCAAGCCGCGGTATTGGCGAGGCTGCGGCCAAGCGCTTGGCCCGCAATGGCGCCATCGTGATCGCGGCCAGCCGCCGAATCGAGGACTGCGAGCGCGTGGCTTCGGAAATCCGCGAAGCCGGCGGCAAGGCACGCGCCATGACGCTGCATCTGGGCAGCGCCGAGGATCGCCGATCAGCGCTCGACGCCATCCGCAAGGAGGACGGTCGGCTCGACATTCTGGTCAATAACGGCGCGACCAGCCCCTATTTCGGCCCTGTCGAAGACACACCCGAAGACGCGTTTGACAAGACGTTCGACGTCAATGTGAAGGGACCGTTCTTCCTCTCCACCGGCGCAATCCACATGATGAAGGAGACCGGCGGCGGGGCAATCGTCAATGTCGCTTCGGTCAACGGTCTGCGCCCCGGCTTCTTTCAGGGCGTGTATTCCATCACCAAGGCGTCCGTGATTTCGATGACGCAGGTGCTCGCGCAGGAAGCGGGCGGCCACAAAGTGCGCGTCAACGCGCTCTGCCCGGGCCTCACCGAGACCAAGCTGGCCAGCGCCCTTACCTCCAATCCCGGCCTTGATGACATG
>JBJHCI010000219.1:0-4391 GCA_050485925.1 Maricaulaceae bacterium | reverse complement strand
CGACCGGCAGCGGGAAGGTCCCGAGCCGTTCGACCAGCTTGGTTTCGTCGATCAGCACCACCATCCGGTCGGCCGCATCGGCGATGATCTTCTCGCGCAGCAGGCACCCGCCCCCGCCCTTGATGAGGCGGAAACGGCCATCCACTTCGTCCGCGCCATCGATTGCGATATCGATACGGTCGGCATGTTCTATCGGGATGAGCGGCACACCGGACTCGCGCGCGATCTCTTCGGTTTCGCGCGAGGTGGGAATGCCTTTCACCGACAGATCACCGGCGGCGATGCGGCGGCCAAGCGCCTGTACGAACAGGGCCGCGGTGGAACCGGAGCCAAGGCCGACAATCATGCCATCCTCGACATAGTCCAGCGCCGCTTCCGCGGCGAGCTGCTTCTGACCGGCCGCGCTCATGCGTCTATTCCCGACAGGAGCACGAATTTCAGCTCGGTGAACTCCTCCGCCGCCCATTTGCCGCCTTCACGGCCGATGCCGGACTGCTTCATGCCGCCAAAGGGCGTGGCAGGCGAGCCGACCATGGGTGCGTTGACACCGATCATGCCGAAATCGATACCTTCGGTGACGCGGTGCACGCGCCCCGCATCGCGGGTGTAGAGATAGGCGGCAAGGCCGTAAGGCGTGGCGTTAGCCAGCCTGATGATCTCGGCCTCGTCCCTGACCGGGTAGAGCGAGGCAACGGGACCGAAAATCTCGTTCACCGCGATACTGGACGAGATATCCGCACCGGTGATGAGGGTCGGGGCGTAGAAGCTGCCCCCAAGTTCCTTCATCAGCGGTTTGCCGCCCGCAACCACTTTCGCGCCCTTGGCAGCGGCCGCCGAGACCAGCTCACCGACACGCTCCACCGCCTCGTCGTGGATGAGCGGGCCGACCTGCACACCCTCCTCGAACGGATCGCCGATCTTCACCTTCTTCACGCGTTCCGCCAGCGCCTCGGTAAGGTCGGCCATAATGGCCTCCTGCACGAAGACGCGGTTGGGAGAGACGCAGGTTTGCCCGCCCGCACGGAACTTGCCCTGGATGAGACCGTCAGCGGCTTTTTCCACGTCCGCATCATCCATCACGATAAAGGGCGCATTGCCGCCCAGCTCCAGAGAGACGCGCTTGATGCCCTTGGCGGCCTGCTCCATCAGAAGCGCGCCGACTTCTGTCGAGCCGGTAAAGCCGATCATGGCGACTTCATCAGACTGCGTGAGCACAGGGCCGATATTCCTTGCCTCGCCCGTCACCACGTTGAACACGCCCTTGGGGAAGCCCGCGCGCGCGGCCAGTTCAGCCAGCGCAAGCGCCGATAGCGGGGTTTCGGCCGCTGGCTTGATCACGATGGGACAACCCACAGCAAGCGCTGGCGAGCATTTGCGCGTGATCATGGCAGAGGGGAAGTTCCACGGCGTGATGCAGGAGACGACACCCACCGGCTGACGGATCGTCCAGCCGCGCGCGCCGGGGAAGGGTACGGCTATGGTCTCGCCATGCACGCGCTTGGCTTCTTCCGCCGCCCATTCCACGAACCCGGCGCCATAGGCGATCTCGCCTGTGGCCTCCTTGATGGGCTTGCCCATCTCCATGGCGAGGATGATGCCCAGATCATCCTGGTTCTCCATGATGAGGTCGTGCCAGCGCTTCACGATGCGCGCACGTTCAAAGGGCGAGGTGCGCCGCCAGTCCAGATTGGCCGCAGCGGCGGCCTTCACAGCCTGTTTCGCGCCTGCCGCCCCCACATCGGCCACATCGGCGACCTTTGTGCGGTTGGCCGGGTTGTTCACATCGAACCGGCTTTCGCCCTTCACCCACTGGCCATTGATATAGCTGTCGGTGCGAAACAGGGACGGGTCTTTCAGGCGGGATTTCAGATCGCTCATCTCGGGGGGAGTCCTTGTTGGCTGCGGGGGTCAGCTTTTCTTCGATTTGTCCTTGCGGGCCTGCATGGCCTTGCGGAAGCGCGCGGCCCAGCCTTCCTTGTTCTCCTGACGGCCCCGTGACAAGGCCAAGGCATCGTCAGGCACGTCGCCGGTGATCACGCTGCCAGAGCCGGTGAACGCGCCCTTGCCGATGGTCACCGGGGCCACCAGCGCGCTGTTCGAGCCGATGAAGGCCCCCTCGCCCACCACAGTGCGGTGCTTGAAGAAGCCGTCATAATTGCAGGTGATCGTGCCTGCACCGATATTGGCCTTCGCGCCGATATCCGCGTCCCCAATGTAGGTAAGGTGGTTGGCCTTCGCACCCTCGCCGAGGACCGCATTCTTCACCTCGACGAAATTACCGACGCGCGAGCCCTTTGACAGCTGCGTGCCGGGACGCAGCCGCGCATAGGGGCCGACGGACCCGCCTTCGCCCACATGCGTGCCCTCCAGATGGCTGAAAGCACGGATCACCGCTCCGGTTTCGATGCGCACGCCGGGCCCGAACACGACGTGCGGCTCGATCACCACATCGTTTGCGATCTGTGTGTCGTGGCTGAAAAACACCGTTTCGGGCGCGATTAGCGTGACGCCTGCCTCCATCGCCGCGCGGCGGGCACGCGCCTGGAAGGCAGCTTCTGCCGCGGCCAGATCAGCGCGCGAATTGACCCCCAGCACCTCGTCGGCATCAGCTCTCACCGCGCGGGCGGAATGGCCTGCCCTGCGGGCCAGCGCCACGATATCGGTGAGGTAATACTCGCCCTTGGCGTTGTTGTTGGTGACCTGCGAGAGCAGTTCGAACGTCAGGCCGGCGGGTGCGGCGAGGACGCCGGAATTGCAAAGGCGGATCGCCTTCTGCTCCGCGCTTGCCTCCTTCTCCTCTACAATGGCCTCCAGCGCCCCGTCAGGGCCCTCTACAAGCCGTCCGTAGCCAGTGGGGTCTGCGGGCTCAAAACCCAGCACGGCGAGCTTTACAGGGCCTTCCAGAGCCGAAAATACGGCCTCCAGCGTTTCGGGCCGGATCAGCGGCGTATCGGCGAAAAGTACGGCCACATCACCGTCAAATCCGCCCAGCGCGTCTTTCGCGCACAGCACGGCGTGGCCGGTGCCCATGGGCGGGTCCTGTAGCGCGGTCAGCGCCCCCACCCTTTCGGCCCGTTCGCGCACCTCAGGCCCGTGTGCGCCCCATATGACAGCCTTCGCCGAAGCGCCGCAGCTTTCCGCCAGCGCCAGACCCCAGTCCAGCATGGAGCGGCCACCAACGGCATGAAGCGGCTTGGGCAGGAAGGATTTCATCCGGGTGCCGTGGCCGGCTGCCAGAAGTATCACCGCGCGTGCCTTCGCCATGGCCTGCTCCCTTGATCTGACCGGTAGCGCTATCCGCCCGGCCCTGCTCGCGCTATAGCCCATAGCGGCACCGCCTGCGAAGGGCAAAGCAGGAAGGATTTCAATTCGTGACACTTGAGCGGCTCAAAGGCGCGGCAATCGCCTTCGATCTCGACGGCACGCTAGTCGACACCGCGCCCGATCTGGTGCGCGCACTGAACATTTCGATTGCGCCTTACGGGCTGGCGCCCGTGCCGATAGAGGCTGTGCGCGCCATGGTGGGACGCGGCGCGCGCGCGCTGATCGCCAGGGCCTTTGAACGCGAAAGCCGCGCGCTGGAGGCCGCGCTGCACGAGGAGGCTCTGCACCGCTTTCTGGAAGCCTATGGCGCGGACATCGCGGTGGAAAGCCGGATATTTGACGGGGTGGAAGCCGCGCTCGATACGCTGACGCAAGCTGGCGCCACTTTGAGCGTGTGCACCAACAAGCCCTCCGCGCTTGCACGGCAGTTGTTGGACGCGCTGGCACTTGCGGGCCGGTTTGAGAGAATCACCGGGCCGGAGGATGCGCCGGCGAAGAAGCCGGACCCGTCCCACCTCCTGGCGGCAACAGGAGATCCGGTCGCTGGACGCTTCGTAGCACTGGTAGGCGATTCGGAGCCTGATGCGCTGGCCGCGCGGGCCGCAGGTGCGGCAGGCGTCCTCTACACCAGAGGCTATAGCGAAAAGCCGGTCAGCACGCTGGGTGCCGACCGGCTTTTTGAAGATTTCGCTACCCTGCCCGGATTGCTGGCGGAACTGGCCGCCGACCGGGCCGGCAATCGTTAGGCAGACCGGCGCTGTTCGCCACGGTCATTGGCCGGGCGGGGCATCCCGTTGACCAGGTTGGACCGCACATCGGTGCGGGCCGAACGCATGGCGGGCATGAAGCCGGCATCCACCAAATCGACGGATACGTCATATCCGCGCTCTTTCCAGTAGGCTTCGATCCGTTCTTTTAGGCGGCGCGCGCCTTCAGGCGTGCAGAGGTCATTGCTGGCCATGTATCATTCTCCATCGGGCGCGCTTGGGGCCAAAGCGTCCCGGCTGTTAGGACTGTCGGGTGTCATACCGGAGCGTTTTTCGCTCTGGCGGTACGGGGGATATAAC
>JBJHCI010000218.1:0-4408 GCA_050485925.1 Maricaulaceae bacterium | reverse complement strand
GCATGGCGCGCGCCATGCCGTCCTGTGCCATCACCGCTAGGCGGCGAGCCTGATCGGAGGTGAGGGCGGCATCTGTCGCAACGATTGCAAGTGTGGTGTTCTCCCGCCCAGCGGGATTGAACTTCGCCTCTCCCCAGTCGTCCAGTTCTTCCAGCGGGTAGTCCGGCAGGCGATTCCCGCCAAACTCGCCGTCGCGTTCAAACGGTGCGGCCCAGTAGGCGTTGGAGCCGGGCACGCGTACCGAACCGAAACTGTTCACGCAGGCAATGGCGGCCACTGTGATACCGTCTGCAGTGACCGCGCTCGCCGAACCTGTGCCACCGGGCTTTGTACCCGCCATCGCGCCATAACCCGCTCCCGCCTTGCCGAGGATAACGGGCTTGCGGCTTTTGGCGTTGTCCAGTGCCGTTCGGCCTAGCGCAGCATAGGGCGGGGTCTGCCCCCAGTCCTTCGCCCCGCCATTGGCAAGATCATAGAGGATGGCGGCGGGCACGATCGGAGAGACGGGCACGCCCGGCTGCTTCATTAGCGCATAGCCGCGCCCTTCTGCCCCCAGTGCGGCACACACGGCGTCCGCCGCGCCCAGACCATAGACCGAGCCACCGGAGAGCACGATGGCGTCCACCGCATCCACAAGGCCACCAGGCCGCAATACATCGCTTTCGCGCGTGCCGGGTCCCCCTCCACGCACGTCAATGGCGGCAATCGCAGGATTGTCGAACAGGCAGACGGTTACGCCGGTGCGCACTGTCTCGTCGTGGGCCTGACCCACGCTGAGCCCTGCAATGTCGGTAAGGTCGTTGTGCATGAGGGTCCCGGCCTGTTGCTCCGGCACTCAGGTTACAGCCGTGCGCCGGATAGGCCAAAGAAAACCCCCGCAAGGTGGATGCCTTGCGGGGGTGATCGTTACCGGTAAGGGGTCAGGCCTTACCAGCTATAGCGCAGGCGGCCATAGACATAGCGACCGTTAAAACCTGCTGGCGAGAAAGCGTTGAACACCAAAGGTGCCGACGTCGGGCCGAAGAACGGGTTCTGCGTCGGATAGGTATCGAACACATTATTCGCGCCCAGCGAGAAGCGGACATTTTCCAGAAGATTCACTGAACCTTCCACGTCCACTACCCATTGCGGGTCGATTTCCCAGTCGAGGGCGGGGTTGTTGTTGCGCACCTCAACCTCGCCGAAGCGCGTGCCCCGGATGAAGCCGGCCAGATTGTCCCGGTTCCAGTCCAAGCCGAAAATGTACTTGTTGCGCGGTGCGCCGCGTTCCTGCCGGCCGATATTGATCCGGCTGAACAGATCCGGTGCCGGGTTCAGCGTGGACAATACATTGGTCGACTGGATATTGGACAGGCTGGTGTCGGTGAAATTGGCCGAGGCGGTCAGGCGGAAATTGCCGAAATCGCCTGCTTCCCAACTATAGCTGGAGACGATGTCGACGCCCTCGGTCACCGAGTCAGCTGCATTCAGGAAGAAGCGGGCTCCGCTCACGCCCGGCGGCAGGATGGCCTGTACATTGGCCTGGTTGAGGTTCTCAGATAGCAGGATGCGGTCATCCACCTCTATCCGGTAGGCATCGACCGTCAGGACGAAGCCGCCTTGGGCAAACACGAAACCGGCCGAGTAGTTGATCGAGGTTTCCGGATCGAGCGGCTGGGAGCCGAGCGTGATCGCGATCGGGTCATCTACCGCCAATGTGCGCACTTCGTTGGGCACGTTGTTGATGAACACGGTCGAGGTTGCCGTGTAGAAGCTCTGGTGCAGCGATGGCGCACGGAAGCCCGTGCTGACAGAGCCGCGCAGGGCGAAGGCCTCGGTCAGTTCGAAGCGGCCAGCAACCTTGGCGTTGAGCGTATCACCGAAGTCGGAATAGTTCTCATAGCGCAGCGCGCCGGAGAGGGTAAAGCGGTCGGTAATATCGGCTTCCAGATCGATATAGGCACCCCAGGAATCACGCGACCGGTCTGTGGCGTTTTCCGGACGGAAGCCCGGGAAGACCTGGCTGCCCAGGGCCGTGTTCGGTACCGCGCCCTGGCCGCCATCGATATAGGAGCCCGGCTCACCCGCGCTGATCTCGTAATTCTCGTGGCGGTATTCGGCACCGATGGCGACGTTCAGCGGACCGGCCAGCCCGTCAAACGGAATCTGACGCACGGCATCAGCATTCACGACGGTCTGACGGAAAGCCAGCGAGCCCGCGTAGAACTCGGTCGGGCTTGCCGGGCCAAGCGTCGCGTTGAGCGTATTGGTGATGTAGTAGTCCACAACGTTGCGGCCGTGCACCGCGCTCAGATCGAAATCCCAGTCCGCGGCGTTAAAGCGGATGCCGCCGCCGAACGACACGTCGGTGATTTCCGGGCTGATCTGCGGCAGGAAGCCGTCAGGATAGATGGACAGGACGATCTGGGTCGTTTGCAGCGGGCGGCGGAAGAAGCCGAACGAGGTCGTCTCGCGGTCCTGATAGCTGGCAAAGCCATACAGCTCGGCCCCGTTTTGAAGCGGAAGACCGGCATTTACCATCAGCGATATATCGCGCGCTTCCGGATTGCCGTGCCGCCACACGGATCGGTCAATGGTCAGTTCACGGGGGTCCAGAGCGCCTCCAACCAGCGGGTATTGCTGGCGGGTGTCGATGTCGGAGCGGTCGGTGAGCTGGCGGTCGCGGAACTCGGCCGATACAGTCAGGAAGCCCTCATCGGCAAGCGGGAAGCCGGCCCAGCCGGCAATCGTGAAGGTCTCACCATCGGTTACCGACCGGCTGGAACGTGGCAGGTTCACGTCGGTCATGTGCGCGCCGTAGGTGGCGGTCACGGCACCACCCTCGCGGGCCTCACGCAGGCGCACATTGATCACGCCGGCGATGGCATCCGAGCCGTATTGAGCCGACGCACCGTCGCGCAGCACTTCAACTGCGCCGATGGCAGAGGTCGGGATGGTGTTCAGGTCCACCGCTGCCGCGCCGCGGCCCACCGTGTTGAGATTGAGCAGCGCGCTGACATGGCGGCGCTTGCCGTTGACCAGCATCAGCGTCTGGTCCGGTGCCAGGCCGCGCAGCTGGGCCGGACGAATGGAGTCCGTGCCGTCTGAAATCGCTGGCAGCGGGAAGTTGAAGGAGGGCAGCGAGTAGGACAGGGCCTGATTGAGCTCGGTCGTGCCGTGCGCGTCCAGATCGGCGCTGGAGATCACATCCACCGGAGCGAGCGTCTGCAGTGCGGTGCGTCCTTCAGACCTTGTGCCGGTCACAACGATAACATCGTCGCCCGGACGCGGTGTCTGCTGTGCGTGGCTGGCGGCAACGGCCACCAGAGCCAGCGCGGTGCTGGTGAGGAGGGTTTTCATGATTGCTAGTCCCCTTGGATTGGCGCCTCAAGTCTGACCGCCCACCGGCCAGACCTCCATTGCGGCGTCGAAAAAGCCTGCTTCTGAATGTCCGAACATTGTGACGTGGCGCGTGGGTTTCCAGTGAAACCGTCCGCCCTTTATGACGAAGGCATGACGCATGTTGCCGAACTGCAACTGTGGTTGATCCGTCTACGGCTTCATCACCACGCGAGGTGCGCGCACCAGCGCAGCACCGGTCCGAGGCGGCGGCTCCCGGTATTTACGCTGAAATTGGCGCGGCAGCAGGCATGGTAAAGCGGGAGGCCGCAACTATAGTCTCATCGAATGGCAACTCTGGGGATTTCTTCATGACCATATCTGCACACCGTCTAGCCACCATCCTGGTTGCTGGTCTGCTGGTGGCCGCATGCGGACAGGCTGGAGAACCGGCTGCGGGCACCGCGACGCAGCGTCCGGCACCGGTAGAGGCGATGGTGTCGGCGGCTCACCCGCTGGCCGTTGAGGCGGGTCTTGAGGCGCTGCGCCGGGGCGGGGACGCGGTGGATGCGGCCATTGCCGTGCAAATGGTGTTGGGCTTGGTCGAGCCGCAGAGCTCGGGCATTGCGGGCGGGGCCTTCCTCGTCCGCTATGATGCGCAGAGCGGCACCCTGACAGTCTATGATGGGCGCGAGACCGCGCCTGCCGGTGCCAGCCCGGACATGTGGCTGGATGAAAATGGCGAGCCCCTCGGCTTCCTCGATGCCTGGCAGAGCGGACAGTCAACCGGCGTACCCGGCGTGATCGCCATGCTGGTTATGGCGCATGAAGATCATGGCCGTCTTGGCTGGGCGGAAGGGTTTGAAGCGGGCATCGACATTGCCGAGGAAGGCTTTCCGGTTTCGCCGCGCCTGTCTGCACTGGCCGAGCGGGTGCGCCCGATCTCGCAGCTTTCGAGGCGCGAGCCCGCGCGCTCCTATTTTTACGACGCCGACGGGAACGCCTGGCCGGAGGGGCATATCCTGACCAATCCGGCCTATGCCGAGACGCTGCGCGCGGTCGCGGCGGACTGGCGCAATTTCTACACCGG
>JBJHCI010000217.1:0-4411 GCA_050485925.1 Maricaulaceae bacterium | reverse complement strand
CATCAAGACCATCGGCCTGTTCCGCAACAAGGCGAAGAATGTGATCGCGCTGTCGCGCATGATCATCGAGGAGTTTGGCGGCGGGGTGCCGCAGACGCGTGATGAGCTTATCCGCCTGCCGGGAGTGGGCCGCAAGACGGCCAATGTGGTTCTGAACGAGGCCTTTGGCCAGCACACGATTGCGGTCGATACCCACATATTCCGCGTGTCCAACCGCACCGGGCTGGCCCCGGGCCGGACACCTGATGAGGTGGAGGCTGGGCTGGAGCGCATCACTCCGCCGGAATATCTCAAAGGGGCCCATCACTGGCTCATCCTGCACGGGCGCTATGTGTGCAAGGCGCGAAAGCCTGAATGCTGGCGCTGTGCGATTGCCGATCGGTGCCGGTTCAAACCCAAAACACCACAGCCCGGTTTGGCTTAGATAGCGTGTCTGCTTGCCGCGACAGATGGAACTTGGCCGCGTGCCCGGGCGTTCATTGAGCGTGTTTCACGCGGGATGAAGGGAGTGACACTCATGAAACCCGACCGGAAAATTGTTTATCTGGGCGTAGCCGTGCTGCTGGTGTTGGTGGGAGCGGTTGGTTATGCGCTGTGGCGCGACAGCCAGACCAACACGCTGGAAATCAATATTGGTGACGAGACGTTAAGGATCGAGACCGAAGGGCTGTAGCGCGGTTGCCGCTGGGCTCAGCAGTGCCTAGTGTGGCACCGGTTTATTCCAGCGGAACACGGGGCCACGCGCGGTGTGCGCTTGATGGCCCGCGTGCTTCGCCAGCGTTGGGGCCGGGCCAATGGACGATGGATCGGTAGCTGGCAAGACCAGCCGTTTTCAGGAGAAGCGCGAGCGGATTCTGGATGCGGCCACCGTCTTGATAAACCGGCACGGCGTGAAGGGTATGACCTTCGTGGATGTCGCCCAGATGGTGGATCTCAACACCACCTCCATCACCTACTATTTCAAGCGCCGTGAACATCTGGCCGCAGCCGTGCTGGAGCGCTCGCTGGAGCGTACCGAGGCAATGATCCGCAAGGCGGGGGCGGAGCCCACGCCCTCGAGGCGGGTGGCCGCGCTGTTGCGGGCTAATTTCGAGGTGCATACCCAGATCCGGCAGTCCACAGGCCGCCCGGTTGCGATATTGTCGGACATGCGGGCGTTGAGTGAGCCTCTGCGCAGCCAGCTCAGCGAGCGCTATGTCAACATGTTCCGCACGCTGCGCGGGTTTTTCGACCCCGCGCCGGGGCCGGAAGGCAAGGTGCGTGCGGTGGCCGCGGCCCATGTCCTTGTGCAAAACATCTTCTGGCTTCCGGCATGGCTCGGTCATTACTCGACCGGGGATTTCCCTCGTGTCGAACAGCGTTTCATGGAGATATTCGAGCACGGTATCGCCATGCCGGGCGCGCCTTGGACGCCGCAATTGCTCACCATTGACGAAGATGCGCTGAGGACCGGTATTGAAGGCATGCCGGACAACTTCATGCGTGCGGCCACGGTGCTGATCAATGAGCGCGGCTACCGCGGGGCCTCGGTGGAGCAGATCGCGGGCGAGCTCAATGTGACCAAGGGCAGCTTTTACCACCATCTCGACGCCAAGGATGATCTGGTGCTGGAGTGCTTCCGGAGGGCTTATGGCCGCGTCTCGCTGGTCCAGCGTGCGGCGGCCAATGCCGGCGGTGATCACTGGCAGCAATTGAGCTCGGCAGTGGCCACGCTTCTTGATGCGCAGTTCTTCTCTGATTTCCCGCTATTGCGTACCACTGCGCTGCAGGCTCTGCCTAACGAACTGCGTGATGATGTGCTGGCCCGCTCCGATCGGATGGCGCTGCGCTTTGCGGGCATGATCAGCGACGGGATCAGCGAAGGACGGATGCGTGCCGTTGATCCGATGGTCGCCAGCCAGGTGGTGATGGGTGCGATCAATGCGGCCTATGATCTGCGCAAATGGGCCTCCGGGTTGGAGCGCGACAGGGCGTTGGCCTGTTATGGTTCCACCCTGGCGAGGGGATTGTTTGTAGACGGATAGGCCGGATTCGCCGAAAGCCAAGTTCCGGTCCGGGTTTATTGCCAGAATTTTATGCGCTTCATATTGCGCCTGCCGTCAGTCCGGTGCTGGATATACCCGCCTCTTTCCGCTAGCACTGGAACAACTCAACTAACGGGGACCCCTCACATGACCACTTCCTCCTCTTCATCAGCCAAATCGGGAAAAGCCGGCATGCCGGGCGATAGTGACGACCTTGCCTTCTTCATGGGCGAGAAATGCTCCGTGGAAGGCGCTGTGCTTGAAGTCGACGGCGCTGCCCGTATCGACGGCCAGTTCTCCGGCAAGCTGCGTGCGATCCACCTGATTGTTGGCGAGAAAGGCCATGTCGCTGGCGATATTTCCAGCGAAACTGCCGACATCATGGGCACCGTAGAAGATACGCTTGTCCTGTCGGGCAAGCTGACCATCCGCGAGGCCGGCCGTATCGAAGGCACGATCACTTACGGCTCGCTGGAAGCCCATGAAGGGGCACAGCTGGTTGGCCAGATCAATACCCAGGTCCGCTCCACCCGCACTGAAGGTACGTCGTCGCTGTCCAATCTGCGCTCGGCCATTTCGCAGTCCGCGCGTGATACCGGCGCAGCACCGAAACCTGCCGAGCCGCTCACCAGCAGTGATGATGACGGCGAGGAGTCCTGAGTACTGCACCGAGCGCAGCTGCCAGAGCAGGGTCTGAAGGCTGATGGCTTCAACCACGGTCATGTTTGCCAACGCAAAGGGCGGGGCGGGGAAGAGCACGATGGCTTTCCTCGCCTCGATTCACTTTGCGGCGACGCATGATCTGCGCGTATGCGTGATCGACTTCGATCGGCTGCGTACGACCTACAATGCAATACGCCGTTTTTACGCTTCGGGCGTCCAGTCATTCTTCCTCGCCGACGAGCACGGTGAGGGGCGCGATATCGCGCCTGAAACCGTGCAGCAGGCACTGGAATCACGCCGCGCGTCCAGCGAAGTATTGATCGTGGATACGCCGGCCGGTTTTCCGGCCATGTCTATGGTGCCGGCAATACGTCCGCAGGCCATATTCGTGCCCGTCTCCATCTCTGATGCCGATATCATGGCGACCGAGGCCTTCCTGCCGGAACTGATGGACGCTGCAGCGCGTATAGCCGAGGCTGGCGGCGTGCGCCCGCGCATCTTTCTGGTTCCCAATCAGGTGTTCAGCGATGATCAGGTGTCGCGGTTGCGATCGGCCTTCCGGGGGCATCAGGTCCGGATTGCTCCGCCGCTGGTCTTCTCGCGCACGCTGCGTGAGGTATTTCACTTCGAACCGGGGGACACGAACATCGCGCAGGTCTTCCTTGAGGATGACGGCTTTTTCCGATGGATGAGCGCCGAGATTTTTGCCTTGCACAAGATGCAGTCCCTTCAGCCGTGACCCGGATGCGTGCTGTCCTTGCGGCGCTTGCAGGCATGCTGGCGCTGTCAGCCTGCGCACCGACTCTCATCCTTGCCGATTTCGCCGAACTGCCGCGCGGCGTGGAGCGCGAGGAAATACTCGTAGCGACCAGCCGGGCTGCGGTGGATAACGGGGCCCTGTTCGGGCGCGAGCGCGCGACCAATCTCAGCTTTGGCAGTTTCGAGGTATCCATTCCGCCGGAGCGAGAGCCCGGCCGGATCATCTGGCCGCGCGGCAAACCAGATCCTATGCGCCACTTCACCTTCGCTTCGGCGGATCCGTGCGCGGATGCGGACGAATTCGTGGAGCGCCTGAACCGGCGCCTGTCCCAGCTCGACGAGGATGAACGCATCATCGTCATCTTCGTGCACGGCTATAACGAGACCTTCGGCAGCGCCCTGTTCCGTTTCGCGCAGATGATGCACGATTTCCGCATACCCGGCGTGCCGGTTCACTTTTCCTGGGCCAGCGCCGGTGACCCGCGCTACTACGCCTATGATCTCGACAGCGTGTTCATCGCGCGCGATGGCTTTTCAGACCTTCTCGAACTGGCCGCCGGCGCGCAGGCCGACCGTATCATGATCATCGCCCATTCCATGGGATCCATGCTGACCATGGAGACGCTGCGTGAGCTGGCGGTGTCGGAAGAAGATCACGTGCTGTCCATGATCGGGCCGGTCGCGCTGATGTCTCCTGATGTCAGCATTGATGTATTCCGCAGCCAGCTTGGCGCGTTGCGCGATTCAGGTGTCGACTTTGTGGTCTTCACTTCGGCGCGGGACCGGGCCTTGCGTGCTTCAGCCATTCTTCGCGGCCAGACCGACAGGCTGGGGTCCCTGCGGTCGATCGAGGAGGTGTCCGATCTGCGCCTGACCGTCATTGACGTTTCCGGTTTTGCTACTTCCGATCCGCTACGCCACTCAACCCTTGCAATGTCACCGGCCCTGATAGCCTTGTTTGGCGG
>JBJHCI010000216.1:0-4442 GCA_050485925.1 Maricaulaceae bacterium | reverse complement strand
TCGGTAACCAGGGCGTGTGCGCCAATAAGGCAGTTCTTCCCGATCTTCACGCCATTGAGGATGGTCGCGCCGATCCCGACCAGCGAGTAATCGCCGATCTCGCAGCCATGCAGCATGGCCTGATGGCCGACCGTGATCCCGCGGCCCAGCCGCACCGGTTTGCCGGGATCAGCGTGAATTACCGCGCCGTCCTGGATATTGGTGTCCTCGCCGATCCAGATATCTTCCACATCGCCGCGGATAACCGCCCCGAACCAGACCGAGGCGTTCTTCGCGAGTTTCACCCGGCCGATCACGCTGGCCGAGGGCGCAATCCACACACCCTCCCCCATCTGCGGACGGATACCATCAAGTTCGTAAACGGGCATGGAATTGCTCTCCTTCCGGGCAGGCCTGCTGTGCATCTGTCTGACCCTCGCACTCTTCAACATGAAGTTTCTGCGACGGGCTGACTAACACTCCGTTAGGTGTCTTAACATGAAACTGTAGAGGCGATTCGAGAGGGGACCAGCCGCAAGGGTGGTCAAATGCTTCAAGAAGCGCGAGTGAGGGTTCGCGGCGCATCATGCGTTACCGCAAAGGAGGACGACGGCTGAATGCCTGAGGCACCCCCATATCCCGGACCGGCAGTTCGAGCACCGGACTGCGCGCACGGCGGCCCTTTTTCTGCACCGCTTTTTTCCGCCCCTTACGCACTCCCGCGTGAGGGGTTTTTTCTTGTCCGGAGGACGCCATCATGAGCAAGCGCACCGCAAAACGCCGTCAGGGCGGGTTCAATGCCGAACACTACGAGGAGGAGAAGGTCCGCGCCCTCTTTCCCGGCACGAACTGGAGCCCGGATGACAGCGAACCCATGCGGGACCAGCGCTACATAAAGACCGTCAAGCCACGTTCTGAAGGCCAAGCGAAGCTGATGGACGCCATCGACAACCACAATCTCGTCATGGCGATGGGGCCTGCGGGCACCGGCAAGACCTATCTGGCCGTCTCCAAGGCCGTCGAGGCACTGGAAAGCGGGCAGATCGGTCGCATCGTGCTGTCGCGTCCCGCGGTCGAAGCCGGCGAGCATATCGGCTTCCTGCCCGGCGCTCTGGAAGAAAAACTCGCGCCTTACTTACGCCCGCTCTATGACGCGCTGGCCGACCGGCTGAGCCCGAAACGGCTGAAAGCGCTGATGGCCGAGGGCCTGATCGAGATTGCTCCAATAGCCTATATGCGCGGGCGAACGCTCAACAATGCCTTCATCGTCGTGGACGAAGCCCAGAACTGCACCTATGGCCAGCTGAAAATGCTGCTAACCCGTCTGGGCTGGAACTCCACCATGGTGGTGACCGGCGACCCCGCCCAGACCGATCTCTTGCCCGAACTCTCCGGTCTTGCCGATATCTGCCAGCGCCTGGAGGCGGTGGATGATGTAGCCGTGATCCAGCTCAAGGCGCAGGACATCGTACGCCACCCGCTTGTCGCCTCCATGCTCGATGTGCTCTAGCGGGGGATAACACCAAAACTGCGAAGAAGGCCCCGGCATTGCTTGCCGGGGCCATTTTCCATGCCGTTGCGGGGCGGTGTATCAGAAGCGCAGATTGATACCGGCGCGGATCACGTCAAACTCGGTATTGATTGAGGCACGGCCGATGGTCCCATCGGAATAGCTGGTATCAAAATTGTCCCGGCCAAGAT
Organism: Maricaulaceae bacterium; assembly: GCA_050485925.1. Taxonomy (GTDB): domain Bacteria; phylum Pseudomonadota; class Alphaproteobacteria; order Caulobacterales; family Maricaulaceae; genus Glycocaulis. The sequence goes on along the minus strand of JBJHCI010000216.1, from coordinate 2,762 downwards.
CAACCTTCAGATACTCTGCCCGTACGCTCCAGAAATCGCCAAGTGCATATTCCGCCCCCGCGCCATAGGTGAAGCCATGGCGGTTGGCGCTCGCGCTGTCGGTGATCTCAGCGCCGCCGACGCGGTAATTGCGGTCGAAGTCCACCCGGCCATAGGCATACCCTCCCGTCGCATAGATCAGGAAGCGGTCCAGCGCCACGCCGGCACGCGCGCGTGCGGTCGCGAAATAGTCGACCTCGAAGCGCAGATCGGTAAAGCCGTCAGGATTATCCGCCGCTCCGCCGGGCGCACCGGGTATGGCGATGGAGGACGAGATGTCGGAAAGCTGCACATCCAGCTCGCCACCGAGCACGAACATGCCAGCCTGCGTGTTAAACCCGGCCTGGACACCCCCGATCATGCCGTCACCGCTGAAACGGCGCGCCGTAGGGAATGTGCCTCCCACAATCGCAGCCGGGAAGAAGGTGGAGCCGGGATCAATCTCCAGCTCGGCATCCAGGTCAAAATCCGCCTCGCGGCCCTGACCGAGATTCACGCCGATATAGGGGCCCGTCCAGTCATAGTCGGCCTGCGCGTTCGCCGCCGCCGCGGACAGGGGGAGAGCGGCTGCCGCCGCCAGAAGAGCCAGTTTTCGCATCAGTCTTGCCTTTCGAGCGCGGAGCCGCCCTTAGCTGGCGGCCCCTTCTGATGCCCAATCCACGCCCCGCCTACGCAGTCGTCGGTGGATGGGTTGCAGTCACGCCTGATGGCCGGCAAGCAGTGTTGCCCTGACGCGACACGTCTGTCAGGTGGTGTGCGCCTAAAACTCTTCCAGGTCGATATCGAGGATAGTGATCTCGAAGGAGTAGGAGGTCTCGCCCTCGTCAATATTTTTCGAGACGACGCCAAGGCATTCCGCACCCAGATAGATTTCCGCGCACTCGTCCGGCCGCTGTCGCATGTGCACCTTCAGTTCCGGATTGAGGCGTTGGCGCAGGAAGGCTTCTACCTTGGCCGCTTCGCTGTGATTGAAAACTTTTTGGGACATGGGGGCGTCTCGCCTCATTTGATCATGGCCGGACCTGACACGGCCTGGAAGATGGGGGGATTCGTGCGCGAATGCGCGTTCGGCGGACAAACTAGCCATCTGCCCGGAAGGATCAATCAGGAAGGCTGTGATCCATGGTGCGCGAGGGCTCGGCGCAGGCCCCGCCCACCGGCTTGGCCGGCACGCCCGCCACGGTGCAGCGCGCCTCTACGGGCTGCAGCACAACAGAGCCCGCTGCAATACGGGCGTACTCACCCACAGTGATATTGCCGAGAATCTTCGCCCCTGCCCCGATCAGCACGCCCTTGCCGATCTTGGGATGGCGGTCGGCTTCTTCGGAGCCCGTACCGCCCAGCGTCACCTCGTGCAGGACGGACACATCATCACTCACCATCGCCGTCTCGCCGATCACGACCGAGGTGGCATGGTCGATCATGATACCTTTGCCGATGCGCGCGGCCGGGTGAATATCCACCGCAAAGAGTTCGGAAATCCGGCTCTGCATGTGAAAGGCGATGGCCTCCCGGCCCTGATGCCAGAGCCAGTGCGCGATGCGGTAACCCTGCAGCGCCTGAAAGCCCTTGAAGTAAAAGAAGGGCTGAAGCAGCGATTTGCAGGCCGGATCACGCTCATCGACGGCCACCATGTCCGCTGCAGCGCTCTCGGCTATGGAGGGGTCGGCGCGCATGGCTTCGCTGACCACATCATGCAGGAGTACGGCGTCGAGCTGGCCATCGGCGAGCTTGGAAGCAATGCGGTGGGCCAGCGCCTCGGCAAAGCTGCCATGGCGCAATATGCCGGCATTGACGAAGCCGGCGAGCATCGGCTCCTCTGCCGCTGTGGCCGCCGCTTCCACGCGCAGGCGGTTCCATATCTGTCGCGAGAGATCGCCTGCGGCAATCGGCGTGGCGGCATGGGCGCTCGTCATGGGCAGTATCCTTGTCAGGCCGGGCCGAGGATCAGGCGCGCCAACGCCGGATCGATCAGGCGGTTGCGTGCCATGTAGTCAGCCTTCAGCAGCATTGCCAGAGTGAAGGCGTCACGAATGCGCCCGTCCATCGCCTCTGCCAGAGCCTCGGCGAACGGTACGCGGCGGGTGACGATGTCCTCTGTGCCGTCCGGTTCGGCCTCCCCTTCGGCGAGATCCCAGGCGAGATAGGCAATGGCGCGCTCGTCCGTGATGGAATTGGACATGTCCATATCCATGAACTCCAGCCAGTGGGCGGCCGTGAGCCCCGTTTCCTCGGCCAGCTCGCGCTTTGCGCTTTCCAGCGGGTCCATGTCCTTCGGCCCACCGCCCTCGGGCAGCTCCCAGCTCCAGCAATCGAGCGCGAAGCGGTACTGGCCAACCAGCATCACCGTGCCGTCCACGAAGAGCGGCAATATCCCGATGGCGAGATTGACAGGCGACACCACGCCATAAAGCCCCGGCTTGCCGTCAGGCCGGATGACATCGTACTCGCGCACCTCCATCCATGGATTTTCATAAGCCGTGCGCATGGATTTCACCGTCCATGGCCCGCGTACGGTATGGCCCTTGGCTTTCATCGCCCCTCACCTCCAGCCCGTGCCCGCTTCCTGCTTACGACGCAGGCTGCGCCGCGGGCAAGGCTTGCGCCTTGCTGCCCTGCAGGCGCACCAGCAGCACAAAGGCCGCCGGGGCGAAGATCAGGGCCAACATGGCCGAGCCCGCCACCCCGCCGGCCACCGACGCCGCGAAAGGAAGCCAGAAGGA
>JBJHCI010000215.1:0-4446 GCA_050485925.1 Maricaulaceae bacterium | reverse complement strand
AGACCGGTCCGGGCGGGTTGGACACCGAACGCATGATCGCCCTGCCGCTGCGGGATGCGCGGGAGAATTTCGAACGCGAGTACCTCAAGGCCCAGATCAGCCGGTTCGGCGGCAATATCTCGCGTACTGCCGCCTTTATCGGCATGGAGCGGTCCGCGCTGCACCGCAAGCTGAAGAGCCTGGGCGTGGGCGGCAATGACAAGGGCGATGATGGCGGTGATAGCGCCGCCGGCGGGAGCTGATAGGCCATGAAAGCTGTCGTATGCGGCGCAGGCCGGGTTGGCTATGGCATAGCCCGCGAGCTGGCTGGCGAGGGCAATGCGGTCACCGTGGTGGACTGGCACCAGAACCTCATTGACCGCGTGACGACCGATCTTGATGTGCGCGGCGTGGTCGGCCATGGCGCCCATCCCGACACGCTGGAACGCGCCGGGATACGCGATGCGGACCTCTTGGTCGCGGTCACCTATTCAGACGAGACGAACATGGTGGCCTGCCAGGTCGCTCATTCCCTGTTCAACACACCGCTGAAGATTGCGCGGGTGCGCGCGCAGAGCTATCTGGACAAGGCTTGGCGTGATCTGTTCGCGCAAGGCGCCATGCCGATCGACGTGACCATCTCGCCCGAGCTGGAGGTCAGCCGTTCCATTCTGCAACGCATGGAGACGCCCGGCGCCTCGGCAACGGCACCCTTTGCCAATAACCGGATACAGGTGCTGGGCCTGAAAGCCGATGAGGGCTCGCCGGTCGCCGGGACGACGCGCGAGCAATTGCTGGGCCTGTTTCCCGATCTCGGCGTGGACATTGTCGGCATAAGGCGCGGCACGGATGTCTTCATCCCCGAAGAACGTGATCCGCTGATGGCGGGCGATGATGTGTTCGTCACTGTGGCCGGTGCCCACCTGCCGCGCGTGCTGGATGTGTTCGGCCATCAGGCCCAGCGCGCCCGCGAGGTGGTGATCGTCGGCGCGGGCAATATCGGGCTTTACGTGGCCCGGGCGCTGGAGCGCATGGGCGGGGTGCGCGTGCGCGTCATCGAATCCGACAAGGCGCGCGCGGAAACGGCGGCTGACGGGCTGAAGCGCACTGTCGTCCTGCACGGGGACGGGCTGGACAAGCGCCTGCTGCGCGAGGCGGGGGTGGAGGATGCGGAACTCGCCATCTGCCTGACCAATGACGACAAGGTCAATCTGCTGGCCGCGGTGATGGCCAAGCGCGAAGGGGCCCAGCGCACGCTGTGCCTGGTTAACGAGCCGGGTTTCAAGGATGTGCGCGAGGAACTGGGCGTGGACATCATCATGGACCCGCGCGAGGTTACGGTCTCGACCATCCTCCAGCATATCCGCAGGGGCCGCATTACGGGCCTGCAGACCTTTGCCGATGGGGCGGCGGAAGCGCTGGAGGGGGTGGTGCTGGCGACCTCGCCGCTGGCCGGTAAATCGCTCAAGACCATGGAACTGCCCGAAGATGTTTCGGTCTGCGCGCTGGTGCGCGGCGAGAAGGTCTATTTCCGCCGCGATGACGTGATCATCGAGACCAATGACCGGGTGATCTTCTTCGCCTTGAAAGGGGCGGTACCCAAAGTGGAGCAGCTCTTCCGCGTCAGCCTGGAGTATTTCTAGGCAGATGCGCCCGTCGCCGCGCACCATACGCGCCCTCGGCTGGAGCTGGCTCATTATCGGCCTCGCGGCCCTGCCATTCATTGCCTATGCCGCGCTGATCGGCGAGGCGGCAGCCGCGCGCGGGCTCGGCGCGACCTGCCTGACGGGCGTATTCGTGGGCGGGGCGGTGCTGGCGGCAACGCGCGGGCTCGGCACCGGCGTGCGCGCGCCTGCGGCCCTGCGCCTGCTCATGCTGGGCTGGCTGACCGGGCCGCTGATCGCCGCGCCTTCCTTCGGCCTGGTCTCCGACGGGCCGGTGGAAGCGATTTTCGAGGCCACTTCGGCCCTGACCACCACCGGCGCGAGCCTAGCCGATCCCGATTTCATGCCCCGTTCACTGGTCCTCTGGCGCGCCATGCTGCAATGGCTGGGCGGGCTGGCAACGCTCGTGCTGGCCGTCACGGTGTTGGCCGGGCTGGATGACCGGCGCGCGGGCTTTCGCCGCTCCTCCCTGCTGACCATTGAAAGCGGGGATCTGTTCTCCAATTTCGGTCGCGCCCTGATGCGCCTCGGCGCGGTCTATGCCGGGATTACGCTGGTTGGTGCAGTGGCGCTGGGCCTTGCCGGGGCCGGCGCATTCGAGGCGGTCTGCCTTGCGCTCTCCGCCCTCTCCACGGGCGGCTACGTGCCGCGCGGGGGCGATATGGTCAACTGGCTGCCCGCGCCCGCCATCGCCGTCCTGGCGGCCCTGTGCGTGGCCGGAGCGGGCAATATGGCCGTGCTCTACGAGCAATTGAGCCGCGGGCGCGTGACCCGGCGCTATGGCGATGTGCGCGCCATGCTGATCGTGGCGCTCGTCTGCGCGCTTGTCATGGGGCTGACCGCCGGATGGGCGGGCAGCCTGCCAGCCTTCTTCGACGCCCTGTTTGCGGTCACCACGTCCGGTTTCACGCTGGGCACTGAAGGCCCTGGCATCCCGGTCATCGTGCTGATCGCGCTGGCGCTGGCGGGCGGGGCGGCAGTTTCCACCTCCGGCGGCATCAAGATGGCGCGTATCCGCCTGCTCCTGCGCCGGGCAGGGCGCGATATCATCCTTCTGGTCCAGCCGTCTGCCGTGGGCGGATCGCGCTTTGCCGGGCGCACGGTGAACGAGACGGCCCTGGTCTCGGTCTGGGCCTATGCGCTCGCCTATCCGGTCGTGCTGGTGCTCGGCGCATTTGCGCTCGGCTTTTTCACACCCGATATGGGCGAGGCCTTCATCATTTCCGGCGCGGCGCTCGCCAATGCCGGGCCGCTGGCGGGTGAGGCCTATGGCCAGCTCGGGGCAGGGGGGCTGATCCTCTCCAGCCTGCTCATGGTGCTTGGCCGGGTGGAGATTCTGCCTGTAGCTGCCGTATTCTTCCTCGCCTTCAGCGGAGATTGACGGGAAAATGGCGCGTATCGCCTATATGAATGGCCGCTTCGGCCCCATTACGGACCCGGCCATCGGCATTGAGGACCGCGGCTTCCAGTTTGCCGATGGCGTCTATGAGGTCTGGTCGGTGAAGGATGGCGCGTTCCTGGATCATCCGGGCCACATGGCGCGCCTGAAGCGCTCGCTGGCCGAGCTGCGCATCCCCATGCCGATGAGCGAGGCCGCGCTGGACGTGGCGCTTCGCGAGACGCTGCGCCGCAACCGGCTGCAGAACGCGCTGGTCTATCTGCAGGTGACGCGCGGCGTCGCCAAGCGCGATCATGCCTTCCCTGCAAAGCCGGTACGGCCCACTGTGGTGATCACGGCGCGCCCTGCCTCCTTCAGCGCGGTTCAGGCGCGCGCCGAAACCGGTATCGCCGTTATCACCCGGCCCGATGAACGCTGGAAGCGATGTGATATCAAGAGTATATCGCTGCTTCCTAATGTGCTGGCAAAACAGGCCGCGCGCGAGGCGGGCGCGTTCGAGGCCTGGCTGATCAATGAGGCCGGCGAGGTGACGGAGGGCAGTTCGTCCAATGCCTGGATCGTGACGGGCGAGGGGGTGCTGGTCACCCGCAAGGCCGATGAGGCAATCCTCAACGGCATTACGCGCCAGCGCGTGATCCGCCTTGCCGCCGCCCTTGGCATACCGTTTGAGGAACGCGCGTTCTCGCTGGAAGAGGCGTTTTCTGCGCGCGAGGCCTTTGTCAGCTCGGCGAGCTCCATGGTCATTCCCGTAGTGCGCATTGATGACCGCGCGGTGGCCAATGGCGCGCCCGGCTCACTCGCTACCGCGCTGCGGGACGCCTATCTTTCCGGCGCGGAGGGGTGAGGGGGCTCGTCCTTCGTTTTCTCGGCACCGCGTCGTTCCCGCACAGGCGGGGGTTCGCGGAACATCGCAACGCGGCCTGTCCCCGTGCAGGCGGGGAATGCGTTGCGGAAATAAAAGGAACTGGGCACCGGCTTACGCCGGTGGAACGCGGTTTTTGACTTTGTGGGTCAATCCCGAAGCGCCGCCCTCGTCCTTCGAGACGGCCTTTCAGGCCTCCTCAGGATGAGGGCTGTTTGCTTTCCGCCTCATCCCTCGGCCACGTGCTGCTCGAAGGATGAGGGAAAAGCGAGCCCTCAGGCGTGAACTTCCGCCCCGCAAGACGTGACGCCCCCACACGCCAACCCCATTGCAGCGCTGCGCGAGCCCCGCTAGGTATGGGGTTCCTTGTGTGTGCAAGCCCTTTCTGGGGCGGGGAAAAGGTGGATGGCCATGTCGAACGATAAAAAACAGAATCTGCAGGACGTGTTTCTCAATACGGTCCGCAAGAGCAAGACTCCGCTGACGATCTTTCTGGTCAACGGCGTGAAACTGCAGGGCATTGTCACCTGGTTTGACAATTT
>JBJHCI010000214.1:0-4447 GCA_050485925.1 Maricaulaceae bacterium | reverse complement strand
GGCCTAGGGCCTGTCATCAATCATGGATTGGAGCGCGATATGAACAAAAATAGTTCAGTTCCAGGAGCCGATCCGCAGGAAGGGTCGTCCCCTTTCAAGAATCGGCGACGCCGAGATGGGCGATTTTTGTCATACCCCGCAGGGGCGCGGCTAATTTCGCCCCTGAATGTGTCGAAAATGCTCGACGGTGGTCAGTACCGCCTTGCGCTTTTCTCCTGTTCAGAAACGAAATTGGCGCGCGTCGCGCCCGAGCCCATGATTGATGACAGGCCCTTCCAATGATCCCTGATCTTCTGGCCACACACCTCCTGATCGGCCTTGTGCTGGGCCTCTTGCTGACGGGCATCCGCCTTGTCATCGGTCCGGGCGTGGCGGACCGCTTCGTCGCGCTGGACATGATGACGGTGCTGGCCATCGGTATCACCGCGCTCACCACGCTCGTCACCGGGCGCAAGGAATTTCTCGATATCGGGCTCGGCCTTGCCGTGACTGGATTTATCGCAACCGCCGCGCTCGCCGTGTTCCTCGAGCGCAAGGAGGGCGACCAATGATCCGCGATATCATCGCCATGGTGCTGATGTTCGGTGGCATCGCCTTCCTGCTGATCGCAGCCATCGGCGTATTCCGCCTGCCCGATCCCTTCCTGCGCCTGCACGCTTCTACCAAGGCCGGTACGCTGGGTGCAGGCCTGTTGGTGGCGGGTGTCGCCGTGGCCTTCCGCGAGGAGAATATCGGCTTTACCGCCGCGGGCATCATCATCTTCCTGCTGGCCACGCTGCCGGTGGCCGGCCATCTGCTCGGTCGGGCGACCTATGTGTCCGGGGCCGACTTCGTGATGAAGGACGGGAATGATGCGCTGAAGGGCAAGCTGAAACGCGCCGAAGCCTCGCTGGAAGTGCGCCTCGCGGGCCGCAGCCCGGACCCGGCCCTGCCGGATCCCGAGAAGGCAAAAGCCGCGGGTGAGAAAGGCAAAGTGAAAACCGGGGAATGAAGAAAGGGCGGCTCATCGGAGCCGCCCTTTTTTGTGATGCTCCGGGGCCTCTGCCCCGTCGCTCCTCGCTCACGCTTGGAGAGCGCGTAGTCGTTAGTTCCGCAGCCTATCCGGGCTGCGATGTTCCGCGAAAAGTCGCGGGCGGTCGTTCGGCCTAGTGCCCCCTGACGGGGACGGACTGGCTCCCCGGCGCGCAGCGTCGTAAGCGCGATCCCCGATCAAGCCGAGGACAGGCCGCGCGTCGGGCAGTTTTGCTCGCAGCGAAGCCCGGATGGGCTGAGCATCACTAAACCCTAGTTCGCCGGGCGCCAGATACCGTCAGCACCCTGGCAGACATAGGATACGCGTCCCGCGGTCTGGATCTGGCGGCAATTGCCATAGCCATATCCGGCGCTCTGCGGCTGTGTCGGCTGCTGCTGGTAATACGGGTCATAACCCGGACCACCGGCCAGCTGGCTGTTATCGTGATAGCCGTAATCGTCGTAATACGGGTCATAGCCCTGCTGGCTGTAACCGTATTGCTGGCCGCCATGATAGGGCTGCTGGTATTGGCTGTGATGGACATAGCGCGGCCCGCCCGGCAGATGGTCACACCGGCTGCCGACACTGCCCATCGCCCCACCCGCCAGCGCGCCGAGACCGGCGCCCGCAATTACGGCGCCGTCATTGGAGCGGCGCTGATAGGGCTCAACATAGCCGCGCCCGCGATGGCCGCGCCAACCACGATGCTGGGGCTGGTTCGCGTAATGGCGGTCGCGCCGCGCGGATTCATTGCTCTGGTGGATCTGCGCGCCCAGCACCGCGCCCAGAAGTCCGCCGACCACCGCGCCCGTCACCTGCTGGTTGCGCTGCTGAGAGACACATTCGGCATAGGTCTGCTGGGCGTGCGCGATCGGCATGAAGGCGAGCGGGGCTGCCAGCGCTGCTGCAGCGATGGAAGCCTTGGCGAGATGTTTCATGGCAGGACTCCTTTCCTTGCCCATTCGTTAACCTGGCACAAACCTGCCAGATGCGCGATGAGCGCAACATGAACGAAAACCGCCCCCGGACATGATCCGGAGGCGGCTTTCACGCGCCGTCCCGAAGGCGGGGCTACTGGATCGGTGCGACCTGCCAGTAGCCATGAGCGTCCTGGCACATGCGCACGCGGTCATAGGCGACCTCGCCATTGGGCAGGAATATCTCGGCATCCCCCCAGCGGCAGCGCTGATTGCTCCAGGTGTGGAAGTCACGGGCATAGACCACGCCGCGCACGCCCGAATACGGGTTGTGCCAGTAATAGGGATTGCCCGTGGAGAAGGCGTAATGCGTGGCGTAGTGATACTGGCCGCGATCGCAGTGGGAGAGCGCGGCGCCGAGCGTACCGCCGATCAGGCCGCCCGCCAGAAGCGCACCGGCATCCCCGTCGGAGATGGCCGCGCCGAGCAGGGCGCCGACCAGCGCGCCGGCGGCCACACTGCCACCGCTCGGACGGCACAGCCCGTCCGTGTAGTAGAAATTGTGGCGAGCATAGCTGGTATGCCAGCGCGGGTGATAGGTCCAGCTGGGATAATGGTGGACATGGTGGTGGACGATCCGCACCGGCGGCGTCCAGCGTATACTCCGGTTGCTGTACCGGTTCACATAGTAATGATTGTGGTAGACGACCGGCGCGCGCTGCCCGCGTGAACGGTCATAACGCGCGTTGTAATGGCGATGGCGGTGCGTAACGCGATGGGATTGCCGCTGGCCCTGCCACTGCGACCCGCCATCGCGCCGTCCCTGCCACTGGGAACCTTGCCGGCGGTCTGGACGTCCCTGCCATTGTGAGCCGCTATCGCGTCGGCCTTGCCATTGTTGCGGGCGGCCCTGCTGGTGGCGCTGGGTCTGGCTGCCGCGGTCACGGCCTTGCCATTGCTGGCGCTGGGCGCTGCTGGCATCAGCCTGCCGTTGCGGACGGGACTGGCCTGAGGACTGGGCCGCCTGACGGCGCTGCTGGAAGGCCTCACGCCGGGCATCATTGCTGCCGCTGGACTGGCCACCCTGACGGCCCTGCCACTCGCGGCGCTGACCGCTCTGCTGGCCGGAATCGGCCTGACGCCTGCGCTCCTGCCATTCACGGCGCTGCTGAACCGGTTCCGGCGCGGAAGACGGCTGCGACCGGCTGGGAGCCGATTGTTGAACCTGACGCTGCGGGCGCTGCGCGCCCTGTTGCTGGCCGCCGCGATTGCCCTGCCATTCACGCCGGGCGGGCTCGGGTGCGGAAGAAGGTTGCGGCCGGCTGGGCGCGGACTGGGCCTGACGTTGCTGGCGCTGGGGAGCAGATTGCGGGGAGGATTGCCGGCGCTCCTGCCAATTGCCGCCACCGCGCTGACCCCGGCTCTCCTGACCGCCAGTGCGCTGGGGCCGCGATTGCTGGGAGCCACCGCCACGCTGGCCGCGGCTTTCGCGGCGTTCGCGCTGCTGGGCGTCTGCCGCGTCTGTGGTCATGACAGCGCCTGCGGCTTCAGCCGACGGGACAAGGGGAAGTTCGGCAGGCAAGGCAAAAGCGGTCATCAATGCCACTGCTGCTACCGATACGGTCAGTTTGCCGGTCGCCATGAGGCTACCTCCTTGGTTACCTTCGGGCCGCACTTCGCCCATTAACCAGACGGTAACAATGCCAAGCTGAGCCGGACATGAACAGGGCCTTCAGGTTTCGCAAGTGATGCGAAATCCTTGCAGGACTTGACGGATTGGCCGCTATACAGCCTAACGCTCAGCCATGAAGCGTCGTTCCCGTTCATCGTCGAAGCCGCCCGCGCCGCAGCGCGAACTGACCGTCACCGCCCGTGCCATCGGCGCGCGCGGCGATTCCCTCTGCCCCGACCCGCAAGGCGGGGCCGTGATCTTTGTTCCCGGCCTTCTGCCCGGCGAGACCGGCAAAATCGCCGCCAGCGGGGACCGTGGACGCCTCCTTGAGCGCCTGACCACGTCAGATGAACGCATGGAGCCCTTCTGTTCCGTCGCGGAAATTTGTGGCGGCTGTTCGCTTCAGCACTGGAAGGACGAAGCCTACCGCGCCTGGAAGCGTTCGCTGGTTGTCGAGGCGCTGGAGCGCGAGGGTCTGACGGCAGATATACTGCCGCTGGTCGATGCAGGCGGAACCGGGCGCAGGCGTATCAGCCTGCATGCGCGCAAGATGGGCCACCGCCTGCTCATGGGCTTTGCCGAGCGCGCCAGCGAGCGGATCGTCGATATCGAGGACTGCCCGGTGGCCGAACCGCGTATCCGCGCGGCGATTCCGGCCTTGCGCGAACTGGCCGCTGCGCTGCTCACCGCGAAAGTGGACACAGCCACGATCTCTGTCACCGCGACGGAGATCGGCCTTGATGTCTTTGCCGCGCGCAAGGGGCAGGTGACGCTGGATGACCGGCTTACGGGCGGCGAGCTGCTGGCCCGCGAAGGCTGGGCACGCCTGACCATCGGCCATGAACT
>JBJHCI010000213.1:690-4459 GCA_050485925.1 Maricaulaceae bacterium | reverse complement strand
CCGTCCAGCCCATCTCCCGGGCCACCTGGAGAGCTGCGTGGTATGCCCGTTCCGGATCCGCCGCAAGCGTGATCGGCTGGATATCGGGATAGGCTTCGGCCTGCACTTCAGGCAGTGGACGGCCCGAACGCGGATCTGTCTTGCCCGCGTACTCGACGCTATTGGCCTGCGCCCCCCGCCGGGTGATCAGCGATGCGGTGAATTGCGGCGGATCCTGGGTATCGGTCGTGATGTCGTGGATCGGGGGCAGGCGCGCGGCAGTGGCGCTGACCTGGGCGGCATACCAGAGCCCGCCAGCGCCCACCAGAATCGCCATCACCGCCGCCACATAGCCGCCAAGGCCCGAGCGAGGCACATCCTTCAGGAAACGTGATACGACCAGAACCACGAGGGCCAGCCCGCCCAGCCCGATGGCGGCGAACAGAAGGTTCGGCCCGATCTGCCGCGTCATCGTGCCCAGACCGAACTGCCACTCCCAGAGCCCGAAGCGCGAACCCATCCCGGCCACGGCAAACCAGAGCGGTACGCCTGAAGCGATCAACGCCGCCAGAATTACCAGTATGGCGCGAACGCGCGCGAAGACTGCTCCCATGATCGCCCCTCCGCCAGCTTTTGTAAGTGTGCGGTCAAGGATAAAGGCGCAATAGCGACCAAGGCGAGTCAAAATCGGCCCTCTCATAGACCAGACGGTCATGCAGGCGGAAAGGCCGGTCGCGCCAGAACTCGATGTGCAGGGGTAAAATGCGATATCCACTCCAGAACTGGGGACGCGGTATGTCTCCCAGACCGAACTTCGCAGCGTACTTCGCCACGCTCTTTTCCAGCGCATGGCGGCTTTCCAGCGGACGAGACTGTGCTGAGGCCCAGGCTCCGATCCGGCTATCGCGCGCGCGGCTGGCGAAATACGCATCCGCCTCTTGCGCAGTGACCGGCTCGACAAGCCCCCTCACCCGTACCTGACGACGCAGCGACTTCCAGTGAAAGCACAGCGCTGCCTTGCGGTTCAGAGCAAGCTGGGTGCCCTTGGCGCTTTCCAGATTGGTGTAGAAAACAAAGCCGCGCTCATCGGCGTCCTTCAGCAACACCATGCGTACATCAGGCAGGCCGCTCTCGTCCGCAGTAGCCAGCGCCATCGCATTGGGATCATTCGGCTCTTTCCGGCGGGCCAGAGCCAACCAGTCAGCGAACAGGGCATGAGGGCTATCGGCGGCTACCAGGTCCTCCCCGTCGCGCGCGGCGTCCTTCTCGTAATCAGCCTGACTGGGGGAAGGCGGGATGATGTCGCGACGGGTCATTAACCGGCTGTTTCCCATATTCTCAAAGGGTTGGCCATCAGATGGCACGGCAGGCGCAATCGTCAACCTTTCGCCAACCCGTTGGCGGCTAATTTGGCCGCCATGAGCAGTGCCCCGGAACCCATTCTTGCCGCCTATCGCGTGTTCGGCCTTGAGCCGGACGCCGATTATGATTCGGTGAAGGCCGCCTTCCGGGAGAAGGTGAAAAAGGTTCATCCGGACCATACACCGCCCACGCCAGACACGCTCAAGCATCTGCAGATACTCCTCAAAGCCCATGAGATACTGCGGGTCTGCGCGCCGCGCATGTGCGATCTGGTGGTGACGCCGGAGGAAGCACGCGTCGGCGGACTGCGCACTATCGAGCTGGGAGACCGCAGCGCCATGATGCGCCTGCCTCCGCTCTCACGTACCAATGATCTGGTGATCCCCATCGGCGAGCCGCTCTGGCGGGTGCGCATACTGGTGCGCGATCCGATGGCCGACTGCACCGCCGAAGAAGGCCCCGCTGAACGCGCCGCGCGCGAGGAAAAGGCCCGCAAGCTCGCCGAGGCCGAGGCCCGCCGCAAGGCCAATGAAAGTGCCGGTATGCTGAGTAATTTCTATGAGCGCTTCGTGAAAGCCTCGCCAGCTGCCCGCTTCGCGCGCTGGGTCCGTAAAAGCGCGGCGTAAATCACTTCGCTCCGACGGGATGACGCGGGCGCGAACGCGCTTTAGGATCACGCATCCTCCTTGCCGTCCGGACGTTATCCATTCATGTCTCACAACAGTTTCGGCCATGTTTTCCGCGTGACCACATGGGGGGAGAGCCATGGGCCTGCCCTTGGCTGCGTTGTTGATGGCTGTCCGCCGGGCATTCCCCTGACCGAGGCTGACATCCAGCCCTTTCTGGACCGTCGCAAGCCCGGCCAGTCTCGCCACGTTACCCAACGCCGCGAAGAAGACGTGGTGCGTATCCTTTCCGGCGTGTTTGAAGATGAGCGCACGGGCGGACAGGTGACGACCGGCGCGCCGATCAGCCTGATGATCGAGAACATCGACCAGCGCTCGAAGGACTACTCCGATATCCGCGATAGCTGGCGGCCGGGCCATGCCGATTTCACCTATGACGCCAAATATGGCGTGCGTGATTATCGAGGCGGCGGCCGCTCCAGCGCGCGCGAGACGGCAGCACGCGTCGCCGCCGGCGCCATTGCCCGCAAGATACTGGGCGATGGCATTACGATACGCGGAGCGCTTGTCCAGATCGGCCCGCGCGCCATTGACCGTGCCCGCTGGGACTGGAACGAGATTTCGCGCAACGACTTCTTCTGCCCGGACGCCGAGACAGCAAAACTCTGGGAGGCCGAGATGGACGCGATCCGCAAGGCCGGCTCGTCCGTGGGCGCGCTAGTGGAAGTCGTGGCCTCCGGAGTGCCAGCGGGCTGGGGCGCGCCCGTCTATGGCAAGCTCGATGGTGAGCTGGCCCACGCCATGATGAGCATCAACGCCGCCAAATCCGTCGAGATCGGGGCCGGGCTGGAAGCCGCGTCGCTGCGCGGTGAAGACGCCGCGGACGAGATGTATCTTGATGAAAATAGCCGGCCCGCCTTCCGCTCCAACCATAATGGCGGTGTGCTCGGCGGCATCTCTACCGGGCAGGACGTGGTTGTACGCATGGCGATCAAGCCCACTTCCTCCATCCGCATTCCCCGCCAGAGCCTCAACCGCGATCTGGAACCGGTGGAGGTCGTCACCAAGGGCCGTCATGATCCGTGCGTCGGTATCCGTGCCGTGCCCGTGGCCGAGGCAATGATGGCGCTGGTGCTAGCCGACCAGATGCTGCGCCACCGCGCCCAGACGGGACGGTGAGCATGACGCGGCGTCCGGTGTTGAGCGTGGGCGGGGCCGTCTGGCGCGGCGATGAGGTGCTGCTCATTCGGCGTGGCAAGGAGCCGTTTCTGGGCCTCTGGTCCATTCCCGGTGGCGGTGTGGAATATGGGGAGTCGCTGGAGGCAGCGCTGGCGCGCGAGCTGCATGAGGAAACCGGCATCACCGCGCGCATTGCCGGGCTGATTGACGTGTTCCAGTCCATCACCGCGCACGGTCATTTCGTGATGATTGACTATGCCTGCCATTGGGAGGCGGGCGAGCCGGTGGCAGGCGATGACGCGCTGGATACGGGCTTCTTCACGCTCGAAGACGCGCTGGCGAAAGTAAGCTGGGACGAGACCCGCAAGGTCATCGCCCGCTCTGCGGCGCTGCTATAGGCTGTACCGGCAGTCACGCCTTGAAGAGGCCGCTTTTCTGGAGTGATAAGGCGTCCATGATCCTACGTTCTGCCCTTATCGTCCTGCTTGCCGCCTTGGCGGCGTTGAGCGCACCCGCCGGCGCGCAGGAGCGCAGTGATGCGACCTATCCGGTGGACCAGCTCGCCAGCGTGCTGGGCGAACTGCACGGCATCGCGTTTGTCTGCCGGGGTTCAGGCGCGCAGG
>JBJHCI010000213.1:0-680 GCA_050485925.1 Maricaulaceae bacterium | reverse complement strand
CAGTTGTTGGAGCTGGAAGCCCCACTGGCCGGAACGGCGCGCGAGCGCCTGATCGCCCGTTTCAATGAGGGTTTCCGCTACCACCAGCAGCGCCGCACGCGCTGCGGGGCGGAAAGTGAAATGGAAACCCAGCGCCTGGCCCTGCAGGGCGAAGCGCTCGCCGAGACCTTGCGCCGCCACTACGCGGATTAGCGTTTGTAGCCGCAAGCTGTATCGACATTCAGTTTTGGCGCGCAGGATAGCTGCATCAGCCGGCCTTCACCGCCGCGCGGGCCTGATCAAGCAAGCGGGTCATTTCGTGACGCAGCTCCACGTCAGAGACAGCAACGCCCTTCGCATCGAAATCCTTGCGCACCTTGCGGAACACGTCCTCATCGCCTGCCTCTTCCAGATCCGCCGCGATCACCTCACCGGCATAACGTTCCGCTTCATCGCCGGAAAGGCCGAGCTTTTCCGCCGCCCACAGGCCCAACATCTTGTTGCGCCGAGCATTGGCTTTGAATTCCAGCTCCTGCTCGCGCGCATAGCGGTTCTCATGGGCCTTCTCGCGTTCATCAAAGCTGGACATGGCTCAAATTCCTGTTGGCAGAGGACGGGGAGTACTTCCTGCTAAGGGGTATCGCGATAGCGCCGCTTTATCAATCGTTTGGAGCGCATTGCGCGCAAGTGTTGCCGTGATG
>JBJHCI010000212.1:0-4496 GCA_050485925.1 Maricaulaceae bacterium | reverse complement strand
CGCCGGTAATGACAATTTTCTAGGTTCTCAAAAAGGCTGGGTCCCCCGTCGGGGGGGGGGGGGGGGGGGGGGGGTAAAAAAAAAATTTAATAATCGAGCCAGGAGTGTGGCGTAGGGAGCAAAACCGGGGCCCCGCCCCCCGCGCCGGGACCTAGCCCAAGGACTGCTGAATGGCAGTGACAATAGTCTAGAACAAAACAAGAATATGTTTGTTGATTCTATTCGGGTGACCCAGATGAAATACCTACGGAACTATCAAGCTGTGCAAACCCTTGAACGTTTTGTGCGAGTGGGCGTCGAAACACCAGAGAACGAGGGTCGTTTTGAGACCCTGTTCGAGGAAGCAATCGAAGCGTGTTTCGGCATACGATACAACACGATACCAGATTGGTTCTTCGAAGAAGAAGAAGAGTGGGACAACACCGTCGATCTTCTGCGATGGGGCCGCGAACGAGGGTATGATCTTTCTGATGAGTTCGGCGCGCTTCTTCAGAATGCGGAACAGTTTGCCTATGTGATTGAGGCGATTGAACGGAGAGTCGTCACGGTCTCAGACGAGCTAGTTCAACATCATGCGGATAAGGCTTGGGCGAGCGGTCTCGAAAGAGACGCCGCTACTTTCCGGCGACAGAACAGGCGCTAGGGACAAAAAACTCAAACCCATCGCAGTCTCGGCTCCAGCCCGCCCTGGGAGAGCGCGGACACCGCCCAGACCAGCGCATCCACACGGTCAGGTGAGCCGGAAAAGTCCGGCGCGCCGAAGGCGCACATCTGGTCTTCCAGTTGCAGCATCCGTCCGTCATGGCGCACCCGGCCGGCCGCATAGAGCGCGGCGATGGGTTCGGCCCGCGCCCGCTTGGCGCGGCTGGCATGGACAAGCCGCACCGGCAGGCCGGGGCATGCGGCGCTCAGCACGGCGCGCACCATGTCCCCGCCCTGATTGGCCTCGGCGATCACCTCGTCTGCGTCAAAGCTCCGATAAGCGTCCGCCACCCGTTTGGCCCAGCCTTCGGGCCGTGCCCGCAAGGACCGGTCGGCGAGAATGGCGTAGCGTGCCTCGCGGCGGCGGCCGGCGGCGCCGGCCACGATGATCCCGCATTCGTCGCCGGTCGCGCTGGCGGGCGGATCGACGGCAACGACAATGCGTTCCGGTTCGAAAGCCTCCACCGCCAGCGCGGCGTCGATTTGCGCCCGCGTCCACAGCGCGCCTTCAGGATCGTCGATCAGACGCCCCTCCAGCTCCTGCAGGGCGAGGCGTGACGCGCCGTAATGGGCGCGTAAGTCCTCGATGAAGCCGGGTGCCAGATTGGCGGCATTGGCCGCGCTGCCCGCATGGGTCATCACCGTGCCGCTGGCCGCGATCAGGCGTTTGAGCGCCGGAATGGGCCTCGGCGTGGTTGTCACCATCAGGCGCGGATCATCGCCCAGGCGCAAACCAAAGCGCAGCATGTCGAGCGTGCCTTGCGCGTGTCTCCACGCGGCAAATTCATCGGCCCAGGCGGTGTCAAACTGCGGTCCGCGCAGCGCGTCGGGGTCTTCGCCCGAAAATGTGTAGGCAACCGCTCCATTGGGCCAGAGCAGCCGCCGACGCGTGGCTTCCCAGACCGGGCGTTCGCTACGCGTGCCAAGGCTGCGCAGGCCGGAAGGGCCTGCAATCATCACCTCGCGCACATCGCCATGCGTCGGCCCGATCAGGGCGATCCGGCGCGCGCCCGCGGCGATGCGGGCGCGTATCCATTCAGAGCCGGCGCGCGTCTTGCCCGCGCCGCGCCCGCCCAGAAACAGCCAGGTTTTCCAGCGCCCTTCCGGGGGCAATTGCGCAGTGTGCGCCCAGCTTGGCCAGTCATCCAGCGCATGAAGCGCCTCCTTCTCGTCCATCGAGGCCAGAAGCTGGTCCAGCCGCTCCGGCCTTGTTTGCGTCAGGCGGCCGGCCATCAAGGCGCGAAAGCCGCCGGCGAAGCTCTTCAAGGAGAGCCTCACGGGTGTGTGCATGGGTCTGCGCCTCGCTTCGTTCTGCTTTGCGGGCGGCCTCGGCAAGGCGCGCCCAGTCTTCCACCCCGCTCGCCGCTTTCAGCATGGCGGTAACGGCTCTGGCGCGCCGCTCGGCCTCCAGCGCCTGGCCGTCTGCCAGCAGGCGCTCGGCGGCCTCCAGATGATGTTCGAGTTTCATGCGCAGGCTGGCTGTGCGGTCATGCGGCATCAGGCGTTCAAGCCATTGCAGGCCCTCGGCCACATAGCCGGGCGTGATGCCTTCCTTCAGGGCCAGGCCCTCAAGGCTCATGCCCGCCAGGCGCGCTTCGCGGATCGCGAACCAGTCGCGGCGTTTCGGGGTGGTGTCGGTTTTTCGGGACATGGCACAAGTATGGGGCCAAACTCACTCCCCCGGAGAACTTGCCTCTCTTTTCCCGCAATGTATTGCAAATATGAGAGAAATTTTTTCAGAAGGCGGGGATAGTGGCGAACTTATCCCCCTATCCGCCCGTCTTTGGCGCGCCTAAGCCGGCGCCGTCATGCCGATCCGCCCTTCGGCGTCAATCGTCCAGTGCGGATTGTAGGCGACTTCCCAGGCATGGCCGTCCGGATCGGCGAAATAGCCGGAATACCCGCCCCAGTCGGCCTTGTGCGCGGCCTTAAGCAGGCTGCCACCGCTCGCCACGGCGTGATCAATGATCGCGTCCACCTCGGCTTGGGTTCGGGTGTTATGGGCAAGCGCGATATGGCCTTGACCGGCATTCTCGCGCGCCATGTCCGCATCAAGATCGTGCTCGCCGAACAGCGCCAGCACCAGCCCGCCCATCGGCAGGAACACGATCTGCTCGTTCTCGAAGGCAATCTTGAACCCCATCGCCTCGTAGAAGGCTTTCGACCGGCCAAGGTCGGCGACGCCGAGCGTGACGAGGGAAAGACGCGGTTCCATCATGGGCGGAGTTCCTTGTTCCGTTGCCCGGAACAATCGGAACATTAACGGAACATGTCAAGTCACCGCGCCTAGATCAGTCCCGCCAGCGGGCTGGACGGATCAGCATAGCGCTTCTTGGCCATGCGGCCCGCGAGATACGCCTCGCGCCCTGCGATGACGGCGTGCTTCATGGCGCTTGCCATGCGCACCGGGTCTTTGGCTTCGGCTATGGCGGTATTCATCAGCACGCCATCACAGCCGAGCTCCATCGCAATGGTGGCGTCAGACGCCGTGCCAACCCCGGCATCGACGATAACCGGAACTTTGGCCGCTTCGACGATGAGGCGGATATTGACCGGGTTCTGGATGCCGAGCCCCGAGCCGATGGGCGCACCGAGCGGCATGATCGCGCAGGCGCCAGCCTCTTCCAGCTTGCGCGCATAGACCGGGTCGTCTGAGCAGTAGACCATGACGTCGAACCCGTCCTTGATCAGCATGTGCGTGGCGCGCAGCGTCTCCTCCATCTCCGGGTAGAGATGTTTGGGGTCTGACAGGACTTCGAGCTTCACGAGGTTCCACCCCCCTGCTTCCCGCGCCAGACGCAGCGTGCGCACCGCATCCTCGCCGGTAAAGCAGCCGGCCGTGTTCGGCAGGAAGGTGACCTTCTTCGGGTCGATATGATCAACCAGCATGGGCTGGGAGGGATCGGACAGGTTTACCCGGCGCAAGGCCACCGTGATGATCTCCGCGCCGGAGGCTGCAAGCGCGCGCGCATTCTCCTCATAGCTCTTGTACTTGCCCGTACCGATGATCAGGCGCGACTGAAAAGTGCGCCCGGCAATCGTGAAGGGACGGTCCTGCGGCAGGGATGAAACGGTATCGGGGGAGGTTTTTTCGGTCATGGACGGCGTTGTAACGCGCACCTATCCTCTCGTCACGCCCCCGTTGAACGGGGGGCATGTGTCAACAGGGAACGGGGGAGACACGCCATGCATCCGGCAATGAAAGGCGCCAGCATCGTTCTGGCCATAGTGGGCCTCGCCAACTGGGGCTATGCGGCATACCGGACGTTCAACGGCACACCGTTTGAGGACAGCCTGCCGCTGATGATCGTCGGCCTTGTCTGCTTCACCATGGTCGTGGTGCTGGGTGCAGTCGGGAAGAAGAAGGGCTGAGCGCCTACCCGCCCCCGACGAACTGGACTATTTCCAGCCGGTCGCCGTCAGCCACCTTAATGTCGCCATAGGCAGAGCGGGGCGCGATCTCCAGATTACGCTCCACAGCGACTTTGCGCGGATCCAGCCCCAGATGGGTCAGCAGCCCGGCCAGCGTCAGCCCCGCGGGCAATTCGCGCGCCTCCCCGTTCACCGTCACGCGGATATCGGCGGTGCTGGCGGTCTGGGCTGCGGTCCGGGTCATGGCGTCGGGACTCCCTTAAATGCCGGTAGTTCTTGTTTATCGCGCCTGAGGCGTCGTAGAAACGACATATGGCGCTGCACGGTCCGGTTTGCATCCGGGCCTTTGCAGCATGAACGCCTAAACCTCGGGGGCAAGCATCAGGTGGCCAGGCCGCTCTTCATCCTGAACGGACCCAATC